>NZ_JBSIPA010000488.1:0-4834 GCF_053574605.1 Caballeronia sp. M23-90
CCTCCACTCTTCCCCTCCCCGACGCTCTCCCGATCTCGCCTCCGCCCACGTGGCCGAAGCCGTGCGCTGTGCGCGGGCGGTGCTGGCGCTGGCTGAATCTCATGGCATCGATATGCCGATCACCCATGCCGTTTGCCGCGTCCTGTTCTATAACGTCGCGCCGCGCGATGCCGTCCACGCATTGCTGAGCCGCGACGCAAAAGCTGAATAACGGCGCTTCGCTTTATTCGCCACCCTCGAAGCCTGTCTGACGCCACGCCTCGAACGTCACGATCGCAACCGTATTCGACAGATTCAAACTCCTGTTTCCCGGGCGCATTGGCAAGCGGACGCGCCGTTCGTTCGTGAATTGTCCAAGCACCGCGTCCGACAAGCCGCGCGTTTCCGCGCCGAACACAAACCAGTCGCCTTCCTGGAACGCGTGCCCGAAAAACGGCGTGGCGCCGCGTGTGGTGAACGCGAACATGCGCGTCACGTCGGGTGTTTCCTTCTCGATAAAAGCGTCCCAGTTCGCATGGACGTGCATCTGTGCGTACTCGTGGTAATCGAGTCCGGCGCGGCGCATCTTGGCGTCATTGAGAGGAAATCCTAACGGCTCGATCAAATGAAGCCGTGCGCCCGTGTTGGCGCACAGCCGAATGACATTGCCAGTATTCGGGGGAATTTCGGGTTCGACCAGAACTACGTTGAACATAAGCGATGACTCAAAAGATTAGTCTTGCGGTGTGCGCAGCGCGACAAAGTTGGTGACACGCCGCGCGCCCGCGGTTTTCAGAGTACGGGCCAGCGCGTCGAGCGTGGCGCCGGAAGTCATGACGTCATCGACTATACCGACGTGTTTGCCGCGGACGTCGCGCAGCACTCTGAAGGCATCGCCGACATTGTGGCGGCGCGTATCGAGATCGAGCTTCGCTTGCGGCGCGGTATTGCGGGTACGCTCGATCAGCGTTGCATCTGCATGCGCACCCAGCCGGCGTGCCAACGGCTTGCCGATGGACCATGCCTGGTTGTAGCCGCGTGTCCTGAGACGCTTCCTGGACAAAGGCACCGGCGCAACGATATCCGGCGCGGCTTCATTGGAATCTTCGAACGTGGCTTGCAACTGGCGCGCGAATTCATCGGCGCCCGCGAGCCGCGCCTGAAACTTCAGCTCGAGCGCGAGTGTATCGAGTGGCGCGCGATAATCGGCGAGCGCGATGGTTGCATCGAAATGCGGCGGCTCGGTGATGCAAAGCCTGCAGCGTGACTGAGCGCGGGAGCGGTCTTCGCCGGGGCCGGCAAATACCGACATGGGCAATGCACAAATGAAGCAGCGCGTGCGTGCCTGGTTCCAATACTGCTCATCACAGCCGGCACACAACACTCGATGTGACAAATTGCCACACAATGCGCACTGACTCGGCAAAGCGATGTCGTGCAACCGCACAAACAAACGCGCGGCATCGATAAAGCCTTTTTGCAACAAGCCCAAACCTGCACTTGAAGCGAGGACTGAACGGCGCAGGATGAAGAGAAATTGTCGATCCATCAGTCCGATCCAAAGACGCGGAAACATTCCGAAATACTGGCTATAACGCCAGCGAACCGTTGTGGCGTCTGGTTTTGCTGAACGTTTTAACAATCGACCGAGTATACTTCGCACTCTTAGAAAACAGGTTGTCATGTCCTCAACTTCCGCCAACGCTGGCCGTCCGGCCTACGATTCGCGCCGTATCAGGCGGATTTTCGATCGCCGCGCCGCGAGTTTTGATGACGTCGCATTCCTGCCGCGCGAAATCGCGGTGCGCATGCGCGAGCGACTCGAGTACATCAAGGTCGCGCCCGTACGCGTGCTCGATGCCGGCTGTGGCATGGGGGCCGATCTGCCGGGGCTGCGCGAGCGGTTTGCGGATGCATCGGTGATCGGGCTTGATCTGTCGACTGGAATGCTGGACCGGGCGAATAAGGCCGAAACGGCGGAATCGGAAGCCAACGCCGGCTGGCGGCGTTTCCTGCCCGCCACGCTGGGCAAGGCTTTTGGCGCACGGGGTCCGCAACTGGCGCAGGGCGACTTCGCCGAGCTTCCGTTTTCCGCCGGTGCGTTCGAGATGCTGTGGTCGAACCTCGCGCTGCAATGGCACGCGCGGCCCGACCTCGTGTTCCCTGAATGGGCGCGCGTGCTGAAGGTGAACGGCCTGCTGATGTTCAGCACGCTCGGACCCGACACGCTGAAGGAGCTGAGCGGCGCTTACAAGCAGGCGGAGAAGTCCTTGGGATTGACGCCGCGGCGCCACACCATCGAATTTGTCGATATGCATGACCTGGGTGACATGCTTGTCGAAAGCGGTTTTGAGATTCCGGTGATGGATCAGGAAGTGCTGACAATCACCTACAAATCGCCGGAATCGTTGTTGAAAGACGTGCGTGGCTGGGGTGCGTTCCCCGTCGAGACGGGCGTGCAGCACGGACGCGCGTTGCGCGACGCGCTGCACGCAGCGCTGGAATCACGCCGTCGCGAAGATGGGACGATCCCGCTGACCTTCGAGGTGATTTACGGCCACGCCTGGAAGGCCGTGCCGCGAATGACGGCGGAAGGGCATGGAATCATCAGGCTGGAAGATATAGGACGCGGCCCGAAACGAAGCAAGTGAACAGTGCGGATTGCAGCAAAAGGGCTGGCAAAACGCACTCATGCCGAATTTAATGCACCCTTGACCGCCTCCTGGATACGCGCGTCGACAAGCATCCAAAAGGATGCGGCAAAAAGGCGCAGAGGCTTGTGCGGCTTGGCTTTGCGGCGGGCGCCACCTTGCTTGTGGATGCTGGGCAACACGCCTATAATGCGTCAGTTTGTCGCCTGGCTGGCATGAATTTCGTCGTCTTCATGGTGGCGGGTGAGCATTAAATGAACAGGGCTTGGCACTTGGCGAGAGCGCGGGTGAGACAACTCTGAAGCGGGAGACGGCGATGCAAGCAACCGATCTGCTGATGGACTCCGAGCCAGTCGTGAAAGACTGGTTGTTCAAGCGGAACTGTTCTGTCTCGCCGCGCCAGTTCGTAGCGTTTTATGTATCGCTGGCGCTGTTTTCGCTGCTGATCGCGAGTTTGCTGGTGTGGGCAGGCGCTTGGCTGGTGCTGCCTTTTACGGGTATCGAGTTGCTGGCGGTCGGTATCGCGTTCGTCATCTACGCGCGCCATGCTGTCGATTACGAGCGGATCCTGCTGTTTCACGACCGGCTTGTGATTGAACGCATGGACGCCGAAACCCTGACGCAGGTGGAATTCAATCCGCGCTGGGTTCGGGTGGAGCCGGGAGCGAGACCGAGAGATCCGGTCAAGCTAGTGTCGCGGGGCCAGTCGGTGCCTGTCGGGATTCATCTGGCACAGTACCGGCGCAAGCAGTTTGCCGTCGAGTTGCGCACATGGCTGATGCGCTGCAACTGACACGCGTCACCGGGTAGGTCGTTTCCGGGGAGGAGCGATGCATGAGTCGGGCGGATGCAAACGGGGGTCGAGGGTCTGAATGGAAATTTTGGGTAAGGAAGCTATGAAAACAATCAAGCGAGCCCTCTCGGGCGTGCTGGCGTTAAGCGGACTCCTGTTCGCCGGCGCAGCCCTGGCGGTCAGTGACGTTCCCGGCGGTCCTGGAGTGAACGAACTCAACTTCCAGACGCCCGTGACGAAGATCGCCGAGGAGCTCTACGGCCTCCATACGTTCATGCTGATCATCTGCACGGTGATTTTTATCGGCGTGTTCGGCGTGATGTTCTATTCCGTCCTGATGCACCGCAAGTCAAAGGGGCACAAGGCGTCGAATTTCCACGAGAGCACCACTGTCGAAATCATCTGGACGATCGTTCCGTTCGTGATCGTCGTGCTGATGGCGCTGCCGGCCACCAAGGCCGTGGTTGCCATGAAGGACACCACCAACGCCGACCTGACCGTGAAAGTGACCGGTTATCAGTGGAAGTGGGGCTATGACTATGTGAAGGGCCCGGGCGAAGGCATCAATTTCCTGTCCACGCTCACCACGCCGCGCAGCCAGGTCAATGGACAAGAGCCGATCGGCGAGCTGTATCTGCAGGAAGTCGACAATCCGCTCGTGGTTCCTGTCGACAAGAAAATTCGCATCATTACGACCGCCAATGACGTTGTTCACTCATGGTATGTCCCGGCATTCGGCGTGAAGCAGGACGCAATCCCCGGCTTCGTGCGCGACACGTGGTTCAAGGCCGAGAAGATCGGTACGTTTCGCGGCTTCTGTACCGAGTTGTGCGGCAAGGAACACGCTTACATGCCGGTTGTGGTCGAGGTGCTGTCTGCTGACGACTACAACAAGTGGGTCGATGGCCAGAAGAAGAAAATGGCCGCCAGCGCCGACGATCCGAACAAGACCTACACCATGGACGAACTGAAGGCGCGCGGCGAAAAGGTTTACACGTCGAACTGCGCGGTCTGCCACCAGCCTACGGGTAAGGGCGCGGGTCAGTTTCCGGCACTCGACGGCAGCAAGATCGCGAACGGTCCGATTGCCGAGCACGTGAGCATCGTGCTGAAGGGCAAGGGCGCAATGCCGAACTGGAGCGCGACATTGAATGACGTCGAGATCGCTTCGGTGATCACGTACGAACGCAACACGTGGGGTAACCACACGGGCGACATTCTCCAGCCCAAGCAAGTTGCCGATGCACGCAACGGCAAGATGCCGGAAGGCGGCGACCATCTGGCGGGAGCAAACAACCCGCCTAGAGCCCCAGTCGCCTTGGTACGCACCGCATCCACTGAGTAGTTTCCGAGTCTGCGCATCGGCGGTCTATGTCGATACCATTGAGACAAACCGGCACGGACGGGTTTG
>NZ_JBSIPA010000489.1:0-4831 GCF_053574605.1 Caballeronia sp. M23-90
TGGCGAACTGCATCCGGATGTGCTCGTGAAGGGCGGCGATTACGACATGGACAAGCTTGCCGAATCCGCTCTGGTGCGCAGTTCAGGCCGCGCCGCTTTCGCAATAAGCCGCTAACTCGGCCGCTGCCAGGCAACCAGACACCTACCCCTGCGTGCGTACCCTCTTGAGCAGCGCGGTTGTCGAGCGATCATGTTCGAACGGAATGGCGAGCGCCTTGCCGCCCCAACTGCGCACCAGAGCGGATTCGGCAAGCTTGTCCATGTCGTAATCGCCGCCCTTCACGAGCACATCCGGATGCAGTTCGCCGATCAGTTCCAGCGGCGTGAACTCCTCGAACTTCACCACCCAGTCGACGCTTTCCAGCGCAGCCAGGAGCGCCATGCGGTCGTCCTCACGATTGATCGGCCGGTCATCGCCCTTGCCGAGCAAACGCACCGATGCATCGCTGTTCACACCCACGATCAACGTTGCGCCCAGCGCTTTGGCATCGGCGAGATAGGTCACATGTCCGCGATGCAGGATATCGAAAACGCCATTCGTGAAGACTACGGGCGCGCTCAGTTGCGGGCGCAACGCGGCAAGCGCAACGCGCGTCATGATCTTGCGTTCGAAAGGAGCGGCCATGGCAGGAACAAGGAGAAATCAGGAAGGTGCGTAGTGTGCCACGCACGCGACGGCGCTTCGAAAAAGAAAACAGCCCGCGGGCATGGACCGGCGGGCTGTTTCCTTGTTTCCAGAACTGAACAAACCAGCAGTCAAGCTCAGGCAGGCTGTTCCGACGCGCCCTTGGCCGCCTGCAACCGCAACACCACTTCCTTGCGATACCGGTTCAGCTCCTGAGCCGTCAGGAACGAACGCTCGAACAGGATGGATAAGTTATGCAAGATCCGTTCGACGACCTTCTTCTCCCAGCTATCGTCAAAGCGAATCTGGTCGTCGAGCCAGCGTTCGAGCCATTCCGGATCAGGCAGGCGAGACTGGATGGTGTCGCGCGGAAAGAGCGCCTGATTCACATGGAGGTTGGTCGGATGCAGCGGTTTTTCCGTGCGTCGCGCCGAGGCCATCAGCACACCGATCTTTGCAAAAGCCGCACGCGCGATATCGCCGGTCTGCACCATCGCTTTTTTCATGTAGCGCAGATACGCGCCGCCGTGCCGGGCTTCGTCGCGGGAAATGGTTTCGTAGATGTGCTTGATGACCGGCTCGGTATGCCATTCGGCCGCACGCCTGTACCAGTGGTTCAGGCGGATTTCGCCGCAGAAATGCAGCATCAGCGTTTCGAGCGGCGGCGCCGGGTCGAATTCGAAGCGCACTGCGTCGAGCTCGGCTTCGGTGGGCACCATCTCCGGCTTGAAGCGGCGCAGATATTCCATGAGAACGAGCGAATGCTTCTGCTCTTCAAAGAACCACACACTGATGAACGCAGAGAAGTCGCTGTCGTTGTGGTTGTCGCGCAGGAACATTTCCGTGGCGGGCAACGCGGACCATTCGGTGATCGCGTTCATCTTGATGGTCTTGGCTTGTTCGTCGGTCAAGAGCGCCGAGTCGAACTTGTCCCAGGGAATGTCTTTCTCCATGTCCCAACGAACCGATTCAAGCGATTTGTACAGTTCTGGATAAAGCATCGTGTTCATAGTCCACCCCTGGATTGCAACATAGTGCGACGATTCTGTCTGTTGTAACTGTAGCCAGCCCGCGCGGTCATCCGCGCCGCCAGCAGCGAAGCTTTCAATTTTACGCGGGAATCAGGCGCCCAGATGCAAAAGCGGTAAAGAAGCGCCTGTCGCGTCCATCTGCGACGATTTGCCCGTTGCCGTTCCGCCGCATTGGGCGGTAAGCAATGTCTACCGTGGGTGAGGAGCGAACCCTGTGCCTGAGGTAAGTACGAAGCGCGAGCTGTATGGAGCTCGAGTGAAACTATTTAGGATGCTCTTAAAAGCGGTCCAGATGCATCCAGCACAGCCGCCTGAGCATGCCTTCCGGTTATGACAGGCGCAAGACGCATACCGTTCCCTCTGATGCGTCGGTGTGAACCCGCATACACCGCCAGCAGTCCTTTGATGCGACTACCGAAACACGGCAAACAGCCGCGCCGATCATAGCATGGCGTTCTGACGCCACTCGGCGACGGCCTCTTCAATCGGCGCAAGCCCGTTCACAGTGAGAATGCCGTCTGGCAACTTGCGTCGCAACGCAGGACTGCTCCCGCCAACCCAGATTGCGACTTTCGCCGGCAGCGCCTGGCGCAGATCCGTAAGTCCGTTCACCACGGACTGCACCGGGACGGACGCCGAGAAGGACAACGCGAGGACATCGACCTCGTGCGCGGGGATTGCATCGATGATGTCTTGCGGCGGTGTTTGTACGCCCAGCGCAATGCATTCGCACCCGGCGAGCGCAAACATGGCCTCGGCCATCAGGATGCCCAGGCCATGACCCTCGCCGGGCAGCGTTGTGAGCAACACGCGCGGATGCGCGCCGCGGCCACGCAACGCTTCGGACAATGGACGCATGAGCGAGCGCAGCGTGACCTGCATTGCTTCGCTGAAAAGGTGCTCATGATAGACCTGCAACGTCCCGGCGGCCCATGCGTTGCCGATGCGCGCCGACAGCGGCGCCGCCACGTCCAGCACGAAATGCGCAAGGCCCTCCCGCGTGGCGCGCTTGAGCAGCTCGAAACGAAAGTCGTCGTATCGGCCGGAGCGCAGCAGCTCCACCATCTTGTCCAGTTCCACATCCGGCGCGTCCTGCCCCACGCCCGAATCTTCGGCGAGTTGCTGCAACAGCGCGATGGATTGGGGCAATACCTTGCTCGGCCGATGACCCGCATCGAGCAAACGCTTGACGAGCCTCAGCTTGGTCACCTGCTCCTGCGGATACAACCGCTCGCCGCCCGTTGAGCGCAGTGGTTGCGGAAATCCATAACGCCGCTCCCAGACACGCAAGGTGTCCTTGGTCAGTCCGATCTCGTGCGCGATCGCACCAATGCCGATACCTACGCCAACGCCGTCCAACTGCGTCGCCATGGCTTCACCATCGCCGGCGTTGAGGCTGCCATTTTTGAGGGGCAGATTACTTTCCGATGTATTTGTCATGGACAAAATTGCGACCTAAAAATTGTGACGACTGCAGTGAAATCGCCTTAGACCTAATATATATGGACATTCTCAACGATTGGCAACATGATTGATCATAGACGAGTTTTGTATTTTGTAGTGGACAAACCGTTGCCAGGGCATGGACATTAATTGCCTGGCCTTGCATCCAGCGCAGTGGATATTGCGTAAATCACCTTGACCGTCGAGGAGCGACGCGGGACGTTTCACGGCGCAAAAAGATGCCGGAAACAGACAACAAGACAAAGACACACGGAGCAACGTCATGAAGGTTGCGGTAATCGGAGCGGGGATTTCGGGGTTGTCGTGCGCATACCGGCTGGCAAAGTCCCAGGCGGGTATCGACGTCACCCTGTTTGAAGCCAACGGGTATTTCGGCGGCCATACCAACACGGTGGACGTAACGCTGGACGGCGTGACGCATGGGGTGGACACGGGCTTCCTGGTGTTCAACCACCGCACCTATCCGAATCTCGTGAAGCTGTTCCAGGAACTCGACGTCCCGACGACCGCAACCGACATGTCGTTCTCCGTCGCGGTAACGGATAAACATCTGGAATGGGCCGGCAGCGACCTGAACACAGTCTTTACGCAGCGCCGCAACCTGCTGCGCCCCGCATTCCTGCGCATGCTCGCCGATATCCTGCGCTTCAACCGCACGACGACCGCCATGGCGCTCGCCGGCAAGGACGTTGAACTCGCCGAGCCGGTAAGCCGCTTTATCGAACGTGAGAAGTATTCGGTTGCGTTTCGCGACTGGTATCTGCTGCCGATGATCGGCGCGATCTGGTCATGCTCGACCACGCAGATGATGGCGTTTCCGATCGGCACGCTGATCCGCTTCTGTCATAACCACGGCCTGCTGCAAGTCAACGACCGGCCGCAATGGCACACGGTCAACGGCGGCGCACGGGAATACGTGCGGCGGATGTTGCCCGCCATCGGCGATGCCCATGCCGGGCTGCCAGTGACGTCGGTGAAACGCGGGGCGTTTGGCGTGGAAGTCGAAAGCGCGCGGGGCATCGAACACTTCGATCACGTCGTGCTCGCATGCCACAGCGATCAGGCGCTCGCGCTATTAGCCGACCCATCGAACGATGAAACCGTGACCCTCGGCGCAATCGGCTATGCGCCGAATCGCGCGGTGTTGCATACGGATGCATCGCTGTTGCCGGCCGAGCGCGCGTGGTCGGCGTGGAACTACGAAAGCCGTACCGGCGAACTCGGCGCCGAACCGCAGTTGTGCGTGCATTACCTCATCAACAAGCTGCAGCCGTTGCCGTTCAAAACTCCGGTGATCGTTTCGCTGAATCCGGTTCGTGAGCCGCGTCCCGAAACCGTGCTGCGCGAGTTCGCGTACAGCCATCCCGTGTTCGATCAAGCGGCGGTCCAGGCCCAACGCGTCCTGCCATCCATACAAGGCGCGCGCAACACCTGGCTCGCCGGCGCATGGACGGGTTACGGCTTCCACGAGGACGGCCTGAAATCCGGGTTGGATGCGGCGGCCAGATTGACAGCCATCGCGTTGAATCGCGATGAACCGGCGCTTGCAGCATGAAAGCGCCCGTTTTCAATTCACCTGACCTGCTGCTGACGAAAGTCTACGGCTTGCCGCCGGAAAAGCTCACCGTCACGGTCTACCAGGAAGACGACGAAGCGTTCGCCATCTGGGAAAACGAAATCGGCGTGCCGAAGGAGCGGATCATCCGTATCG
>NZ_JBSIPA010000048.1:0-23461 GCF_053574605.1 Caballeronia sp. M23-90
TGCCTCGCGCCAAACCGGCGTGTGCTGTGCGCATCGCCGGAATATCTGGCGAAGCACGGCGAGCCGAAAACGCCCGCCGATCTCGCCGGGCATTCGTTCTCGGTGCTGGTGACATCGACTGCGACGCTGAACGAAATCAACTTCGTGCGCGGCGACGAGCGGTATTCCCACATCATCCCGCTTGCCGATGCCTGGGAGACCAACGACGGCGCCTTGTCCCGCGCGTGGGCGCTGGCGGGGCAAGGCATCGCGCACAAATCGATATGGGATATTGCCGCCGATGTCCGCTCCGGCGCGCTGAAAATGCTGCTCGCCGACTGGTGTTCGCACGAGGCGGCGGTCCATGCGCTGTTCCATGCGAACCGGTACATGGCGCCGCGCGTACGCGTTCTGCTGGATTTCCTCATTGAACGCTTCGCGCGCGCGACGGAAGAATTGCTCGGCGACCTGGCCTACCCGCCCGGCCAGCCCGGGCGAGAAGTCGAGCGGGCGCTATAATATTGGGCTAAACGATGCGCGAATTTCGGCCGAACAGGTCTGAATCAGCGCTAAAACACGTGAAAGAATCCCTTCAACGCACCAAACACCGCGCCCCCAGACTAATCACTGCGACCGGCGAAATTCATGACCAAGAAAGTTTATGTAAAGACATTCGGCTGCCAGATGAACGAGTACGACTCCGACAAAATGGTCGACGTCCTCAACGCAGCCAATGGCCTCATCCAGACAAACACGCCGGAAGACGCGGACGTGATCCTCTTCAACACGTGCTCCGTGCGTGAAAAAGCGCAGGAAAAGGTCTTCTCTGACCTCGGCCGCGTGCGTGAATTGAAGGAAGCGAATCCGAACCTGATCATTGGCGTGGGCGGATGCGTGGCGAGCCAGGAAGGCGCGGCGATCGTTTCCCGCGCGCCCTACGTGGACTTGGTGTTTGGCCCGCAGACCTTGCATCGGCTGCCGGACATGATCGCGAAACGCCGTTCCAGCGGACGCTCGCAAGTCGACATTTCGTTTCCCGAAATCGAAAAGTTCGATCACTTGCCGCCGGCGCGCGTGGATGGCCCGAGCGCGTTTGTATCGATCATGGAAGGGTGCAGCAAGTACTGCAGCTATTGCGTCGTGCCGTACACGCGCGGCGAAGAAGTCTCCCGGCCGCTCGACGACGTGCTGACTGAAATCGCCGGACTTGCCGACCAGGGCGTGCGCGAAGTCACCATGCTCGGGCAGAACGTGAATGCGTATCGCGGGCCGGTGACGCAGCACTCCACTGATATTGCCGACTTCGCCACGTTGATTGAATATGTGGCGGAGATTCCGGGCATCGAACGGATTCGTTACACCACGTCGCATCCGAAGGAATTCACGCAACGGCTGATCGATACTTACGCGAAAGTGCCCAAGCTCGTGAGCCACCTGCACTTGCCCGTGCAGCACGGCTCCGACCGCATCCTGATGGCCATGAAGCGTGGCTACACGGTGCTCGAATACAAGTCGGTGATCCGCAAACTGCGCGCGATCCGCCCGGATCTGTCGCTGTCTACCGACATGATCGTCGGTTTCCCCGGCGAGACCGAGGACGATTTCCAGAAGATGATGAAGCTCATCGACGAAATGAGCTACGACACGAGTTTCTCGTTCATCTACAGCCCGCGTCCCGGCACGCCCGCCGCGAACCTGCACGACGACACGCCGCGCGAAGTGAAGCTCAAGCGTTTGCAGCATTTGCAGGCGACCATCGAGGCGAACGTCGCGAAAATCAGCAATTCCATGCTGGGCTCGGTGCAGCGTATTCTGGTGGAAGGACCGTCGCGCAAGGACCCGAGCGAACTCGCCGGACGCACGGAAAACAATCGTGTGGTGAATTTCCCGGTGCCGATTTCGTCGCACAAACGGCTGATCGGCCAGATGGTCGATGTAGAAATCAACGTGGCATACCCCCATTCGTTGCGCGGCGAATTGATTTTGACGCCGGCCACGACTCACTAAACTGAAGCTTCGACAGGACCCCGACTCTCGCCTTGAAGACCGCTCAGCAGCATATGGAATTCACCGCACCGCGCGACGACAACGCGCGGCTCGCCAACCTGTGTGGCCCGCTCGACGAAAACCTGCGGCAGATCGAGCAGGCGCTCGACGTGACGCTCACGCGCCGCGGTCACAAGATCACGATCCGCGGACGCGGCGCGAAAGTGGCGCTCACGGCGCTCGAGAATTTCTACAATCGCGCGAAGGATTCGCTGTCCGTGGACGACATTCAACTGGCGCTGGTCGAGGCGCGCAATGCGGCGCGGCGGGGATTGAATGCCGCAAAGCCATCGAACAATCTGAATTCCGATCCCGTCGATCCGCGTTTTCGCGGCGACCCCGATCATCCGTTCGATGAACCCAGCGTCACCATCGACCTGGGCGACGAGGAAGATCCGGGCCCGAAGCTTTATACACGGCGTGCGGACCTGCGCGGCCGCACGCCCATGCAGCGCGAATACCTGAAGCAGATCATCGCGCACGACGTGACTTTCGGCATCGGCCCGGCCGGTACCGGCAAGACGTATCTGGCGGTGGCGTGCGCAGTCGATGCGCTCGAGCGCGATCAGGTAAAGCGCATCGTCCTGACGCGCCCGGCGGTGGAAGCCGGCGAGCGTCTGGGTTTCCTGCCGGGCGATCTCGCGCAGAAAGTGGATCCCTATCTGCGTCCGTTGTACGACGCGCTCTACGACCTCCTCGGCTTCGATAAAACCGCAAAAATGTTCGAGCGCCAGATGATCGAAATCGCGCCGCTCGCGTACATGCGTGGCCGGACGCTTAACCACGCGTTCATCATCCTGGACGAGGCGCAGAACACCACGCCCGAGCAGATGAAGATGTTCCTGACGCGTATCGGCTTTGGCTCGAAGGCGGTCGTCACCGGCGACACCACGCAGGTCGATTTGCCGCGCGGTCACAAGAGCGGCTTGATCGAGGCGCAACATGTCCTGGCGGACGTGCGCGGCATTGCGATGACGCGTTTCACCAGCGTGGACGTGGTGCGCCACCCGCTGGTCGCGCGCATTGTGGAAGCGTACGACGCGCAGTCGCAGCGCGATTCCGACGCGGCCGCGGCAAAGTAAGCAGCGAATAAAGTCATGCCGAAACTTGCATTGACGCTGCAATTTCCCGCCGCGAAGGCGTATCCGGAGCACAAGGCGCTCTTGCCGCGTGCCACGGTCGCCAACTGGATCAAGGCGTCGCTGTTCGCGGACGCGGAACTGACGGTGCGTTTCGTCGATACCGATGAAGGCCGCACCCTCAACCGGTCATATCGGAACAAGGATTACGCAACGAACGTGCTGACCTTTGCGTATGCCGAATCGGAAGACGATCCGGTTTCGGGCGACCTGATCCTGTGTTGCCCGGTCGTGGAACGCGAAGCGCGCGAGCAGAACAAACCGCTCGCCGCGCACTACGCGCATCTGATCGTGCACGGCACGCTGCATGCTCAAGGATACGATCACGAAGATTCCGCCGAGGCGGATGAAATGGAATCGATCGAAACCGGCATCATGCAAAAGCTCGGTTTCACCGATCCCTATTTGCCGTTGCCGCCTGATTAAGCCTTGACCGACATACCTCTCCCCCTTCCTGGATTGCCCGACGCCGACTACCCCCCGGTCTTTGCCGAATCGCGCCTGCTTACCGACGCGGAACTGCTGGCATCGCGCGAAAAAGCGTTCGCACACTGGGATCGCAAGACGGATTTGTGGCTGTTCGGTTATGGCTCGCTGATCTGGAATCCGGGGTTGCCGGCCGTGGAAGCGGTGCGCAGCAAGGTGCACGGATATCATCGCGGCCTGTATTTATGGTCGCGCGTGAATCGCGGCACGCCCGAACAGCCGGGCCTCGTCCTCGCGCTGGATCGGGGCGGTTCCTGTTCCGGCATGGCGTTCCGGCTTGCGGCCGAGGGCGCCGACGAGCACCTCGAAGTGCTGTGGCGGCGCGAAATGGCGATGAATTCGTATCGCGTCGCTTGGTTGCCATGCACGTTGATCGATGGCCGGAAGGTCGAGGCACTCTCATTCGTCATGCGCCGTGAAGCGCCCACTTACACCGGCAAGCTCGGCGACCCGATCGTGCGCCGCGTCTTTGGCTGCGCGACCGGCCGATACGGCACCACGCTCGACTACGTCAGCCGCACCGTGGCCGCGCTGCGAGAATGCGGCATGCCAGACCGTGCGCTGGAGTCGCTTTTGCAACGATGCAAGGATGCGGAATCATCGCAGGAATAAAGTTTTTCGGCGGACATAGGCCGATTGGCTAACGTCAGGCGTCCGACATACTGCGCCCATATTTATCAGTTACGATGTTTGCACACGATGTAGCACGCGTTCGCGCCGGATCAATTGGCGCGAAATTTCCTTGGTGTATTCTTAACTTTCCGTGATTTTGCGTTCGGAACACTCCGCACGCCCCACTATGAACGACGCCTATCCCAGTCGACGATATACCGACAAACCTGCCGACAAACCGGAAAAGCGCACGCTGCTCGAGCGCCTGACCGATTTCATCTCGCACGAGCCGGAATCTCGCGACGAACTGCTGGAAGTTCTCCAGGACGCCCACGAACGCAATCTGCTCGACGCGGATTCGCTCTCCATGATCGAAGGCGTATTCCAGGTTTCCGAACTCTGCGCCCGCGACATCATGATTCCGCGTGCCCAGATGGACGCCATCAACATTGCTGAAACGCCCGAGCAATTCATCCCTTTCATGCTGGAAAAAGCGCACTCGCGTTATCCGGTATTTGAAAGCAATCGCGACAACGTAATCGGCGTGCTGCTTGCAAAAGACTTGCTGCGCTATTACCACGAAGAAGAATTCGATGTCCGCGGCATGCTGCGCCCCGCCGTTTTCATTCCTGAATCAAAGCGCCTGAATGTGCTGCTTCACGACTTCCGCGTGAACCGGAATCACATTGCAATCGTGGTGGATGAATACGGCGGCGTGGCCGGATTGATCACGATCGAAGACGTGCTGGAACAGATTGTTGGCGACATCGAAGACGAATACGACTTCGACGAAGAAGCCGGCAACATCATTGCCACGCCTGACGGCCGGCATCGTGTGCGCGCGCTCACGGGCATTGAACAGTTCAACGAAGAGTTCGGCACGCATTATTCCGACGACGAAGTCGACACCATCGGCGGGCTGGTGACGCATCGATTCGGCCGCGTGCCGCATCGTGGGGAGAAGGTGAAGATCGACGACTTCGTGTTCGAGATCCTGCGCGGCGACGCCCGCCAGATTCACGTGCTGCGAGTGCGGCGCGCGGTCAATACCCCAGCGCTCGATGGCCGCTCCCGCGACAGCGACGAAGACCGCGATTGAGAACGAGCATGAGAACGAGCATGAACGCGCGCATGAATCCCGTTTCACGCCGCGTGCTCATGCTGCCGGTCACACCATGACGCGCGACGGTCACGCCGCGTCATCCCCTACTTTCCAGTCGATTTCGTAATCCATGGCCGATTCCCGTTTTGCCTTCCGGCGTAGTAACCGGATTGATAGCGCCCAGTCCCTGCCGCTTTGGCATTACCTCGTCGCGGCAATCCTGGGCGCCGCGAACACCCTTTCATTCGCGCCCACGCCGCATGGCGGCTGGATCGAACTCGTGATCTTCACGTTGTTCTTTGCGTGGCTCACCCGTACCAGCGGATGGAAAGGCGCGGCGCTGACCGGCTGGGCGTTTGGTTTCGGCAATTTCGTCACCGGCGTCTGGTGGCTTTACGTCAGCATGCACGATTTCGGCGGCATGGCGGCGCCGCTGGCGGCCGCAGCGGTCGTGTTGTTCTCCATGTACATCGCGATCTACCCGGCCCTTGCAGGCGTTCTTTGGTCGTTTTGTGCGGGACGGGCGCGGTATGAAGAGAACGGCTCTGTAATCCCCGCCGCCGATGAACCGCGCTTCGTCCCCACATGGCACGGCGCATTCGCGTTCGCCAGTGCATGGGCCCTCGGCGAATGGCTGCGCGGACTGGTCTTCACGGGCTTCCCATGGCTTTCGAGCGGGTACGCCCAGGTCGACGGTCCGCTGGCAAGCTATGGCGCTATCGCGGGCGTGTATGGCGTTGGCTGGGTGCTGGCGCTCGTGGCCGCGTTGCTCGTGCAGGGCTTCTATACGTTTCGGCATGGCGACACGCCGTTCGCGAAGTTCGCGCCGTTTATCGTGGCGATCGTGCTGGTCGTGGCGGGCATGTTGCTGTCGCTGGTCGAATGGACGCTTCCCGCAAATGCGCCGCTGACCGTGCGGCTCTTGCAAGGCAACGTGAAGCAGGAAATGAAGTTCGAGCAGGAAGGCGTGAACCAGTCGCTGCAGCTTTACAAGAAGTTGATCACCGAGAAACCGGCTGATTTGATCGTGACGCCCGAAACCGCGTTCCCCGTTCTCGCCGTGCAAGTGCCACAAGACCTCGCGCTGGCACTGCGCAATTTCTCCGATACCACCAACTCGTCCATTCTGTTCGGCGCTATCGGCGTGACGGTTTCGCCCGAAGGCCGCGCGACCGATTACACGAACAGCCTGTTCGGCATCACCCCGAATCAGAAAGATATTTACCGCTACGACAAACATCACCTCGTGCCCTTCGGCGAATTCGTGCCGATGGGTTTCCACTGGTTCGTGGCGCTCATGGGCATTCCACTCGGTGACCTGGGACGCGGTCCGCCGGTGCAGAAATCGTTCTTCGTGCACAACCAGCCGATTGCCGTCGATATCTGCTACGAAGATATTTTCGGCGAAGAAATCGCGCGCACGATTCGCGAGCAGGAAGCGCCCGCGGGCATTCTCGTGAACTCGACGAACCTCGCGTGGTTCGGCGACACGATTGCGCTCGACCAGCATTTGCAGATGGCCCGCATGCGCTCCATCGAAACCGGCCGCCCGATGCTTCGTTCCACGAACACCGGTACGACCGCGGTGATCGCGGCGAACGGCGCGGTGGTGGCAAGGCTTCCGGTCTACACGACGGGTTCCCTCGATGCCACCGTGCAAGGTACATCCGGGCGCACGCCTTACGTGACGAGCGGCAACATGACGGTGATCCTGGTGTCGCTGTTGCTGCTGGCGTTCGGCTTCGCGTTCGCGCCGGGGCGCAAGAAGAGCTGAAACCGGCATATGCATTCTCCCGCCTTCATCATCCGCAAAGCCACGCGCGCCGACGCCGACGTTGCGTGGCGAATCCGCCGCGCCGCCGTGATGAGCGAGTGCATCAACGCGTATCCGCTCAAACAACTCGACGAATGGACAGGCGGGGCGACATCGAAAGCATTCGCCGATGCCGTCGAAGAACGGTTCCTCGTTGCAACCGTGGATGAGCGCGTTGCGGGCACTGGCATGATCGATGTCACGACCGGCAAGATCGATGCGATCTTCGTGGACCCGGCGTACATGAAACGCGGCATAGGTGCGGGGATGGTGCTGCATCTCGAAACGCTGGCGCGTGCCGGGGGTTGCACGAAGCTGCGGCTGGATTCCACGCTGAACGCGGCGCCCTTTTACCGCTCGCTGGGTTTCGTCGGCGATGAAATCGCGAAGTACCGCTCGCCGCGCGGCCTGACAATGGATTGCGTACCGATGGTGAAACGTCTCGGCGCTTGACCCCGATTTCCCCTCCGAACGGCCTATGAGTCCGCCGTTCCACCCCAAAAAGTCGCGCTAGCCCCTCATTCCCGCTAAAATTCAAGGTTTTAGCCCTCCGGCCGTCGGAATTTCCGGTCCGCTTCGAAGGACGCCCGGACACGTTCATCCGCCGGCCCGACCTCGAAGGCACGCTTCAAAGGCATTCATGCTCACTTTTCAGCAAATCATCCTGACGCTGCAATCCTATTGGGACAACAAGGGTTGCGCGCTTCTCCAGCCAATCGACATGGAAGTCGGCGCGGGCACGTCGCACGTGCACACGTTCCTGCGCGCGATCGGCCCGGAACCGTGGCGTGCAGCGTATGTGCAGCCGTCGCGCCGCCCGAAGGACGGCCGCTACGGCGACAACCCGAACCGTCTGCAGCACTACTACCAGTATCAGGTGGTGCTGAAACCGGCGCCCGAGAACATTCTCGATCTGTACCTCGGCTCGCTTGAAGCGCTCGGCTTCGATCTGAAGCAGAACGACGTGCGTTTCGTGGAAGACGACTGGGAAAACCCGACGCTCGGCGCGTGGGGCCTCGGCTGGGAAGTCTGGCTGAACGGCATGGAAGTCACGCAGTTCACATACTTCCAGCAAGTTGGCGGTATCGATTGCAAGCCGGTGCTGGGCGAGATCACCTACGGCCTCGAACGGCTCGCCATGTATCTGCAGAAGGTCGAGAACGTCTATGACCTCGTGTGGACCGAATGGGAAGAAAACGGCCCGAACGGTCCCGAAACACGGCGCCTCACTTACGGCGACGTGTATCACCAGAACGAAGTGGAGCAGTCCACGTACAACTTCGAGCACGCGAACGTCGACTTGCTGTTCACGTTCTTCAAGAGCTACGAAGCCGAAGCTAAAAAGATGATCGACGCGAAGCTGGCGTTGCCCGCGTATGAACTCGTGTTGAAAGCCGGCCACACGTTCAACCTGCTCGACGCACGCGGCGCGATTTCCGTGACGGAGCGCGCGGCGTACATCGGGCGGATTCGTGATCTTTCGCGCCTTGTCGCGAAGGGCTATTACGAGTCGCGCGAAGCCCTTGGTTTCCCGATGCTGGGCAACCCCGTACACGCCGCAGCCGGAGTCGTCACCGACGCCGAAGACGCCGCCAAGCCCTCGTGGGTGCCGGCGCTGAAGGTCGAGCGCAATATCGATCAGGCCTGACCAGAGCACGACATAACAATGACCGAATCCAATCCCGCATCGCTGCTCGTCGAGCTGCTGACCGAAGAACTGCCGCCAAAGGCGCTCGCGCGCCTTGGCACCTCGTTCGCCGAAGGCATCGTGCAGCGGCTTGCCGCGCGCGACCTCATTGAAGGCGAAGCGAGTTTCGAGAAATTCGCCACACCGCGCCGTCTCGCAGTGCTGATCAAGAACGTTCGCGCGGTTGCGCCCGAACGGCAAGTGCGCGAGAAAGTGCTGCCCGTCAGCGTAGCGCTCGATAAAGACGGACAACCCACCCCGCCGCTCGCGAAGAAACTTGCCGCGCTCGGTTTCCCTGACTTCAAGATCGAAGATCTCGAGCGCGCGCAAGACGGCAAAGCCGAAGCGTTCTTCCTGCGCTACGCGGCGCCGGGCGCGACGCTCGCTGAAGGCCTGCAAACCGCGCTGACCGAGACGCTCGGCAAGTTGCCAATCCCGAAGCTCATGACGTATCAACGGCCCGACGGCACCAGCGTGCAGTTCGTGCGCCCGGTGCATGGGCTGGTCGCATTGCATGGCCGCGACATCGTGCCGGTGAGCGCGCTTGGCATCGATTCCGGCGATACCACGCTGGGTCATCGATTCCTCTCGAGCGGAATCGTGGCGATCGGTCACGCCGACGATTACTCGGAGACGCTGCGCTCGAAGGGCCGTGTAGTCGCGAATTTCGATGACCGCCGCGAATCCATCCGCACGCAGTTGCTCGCGTTTGCAGGCGAAGATCGCGTCGTGATGCCCGAGACGCTGCTCGACGAAGTGAACGCGCTGGTCGAATGGCCGGTCGTGTATCAGTGCCGTTTCGACGAATCGTTCCTGCAAGTGCCGCAGGAATGCCTGATCCTGACCATGCAGACGAACCAGAAGTATTTCGCGCTGACCGACGATCACGGCAAGCTGCGCTCGCGCTTCCTGATTGTGTCGAACATTGAAACAGAAACGCCGGCCGATATCGTGGAAGGCAACGAGCGCGTGATTCGTCCGCGTCTTGCCGACGCCAAGTTCTTCTTCGAGCAGGACAAGAAGAAGCGCCTGGCCGACCGCGTGCCGCTGCTGGCGAACGTGGTGTATCACAACAAACTTGGCTCGCAACTGCAGCGCGTGCAGCGCCTCGAAGCGCTGGCAGGCGAAATCGCCCCGATGATCGGCGTGGACGTCGCCGTGACGAAGCGCGCCGCCCTGCTCGCGAAGGCCGACTTGCTCACCGACATGGTCGGCGAATTCCCTGAATTGCAAGGCACGATGGGCACGTATTACGCGCGCCATGACGGCGAGCCGGAAGAGGTCGCGCTCGCGTGTTCGGAACATTACCAACCGCGTTTTTCCGGCGATGAAACCCCGTCCACTGGCGTAAGCAGCGCCGTCGCCCTGGCCGACAAGCTGGAAACGCTCGTGGGCATCTGGGGTATCGGCTTGCAGCCGACGGGCGAAAAAGATCCGTTCGCGCTGCGCCGCCACGCGCTCGGTGTGTTGCGCATTCTGCTGGAAAAGAAACTGGCTATCGATTTGCTCGACTTGCTGCGCATCGCGCAAAAGCAGTTTGCCGATATGCCGCAAGTCGCCGATTCGACCGACGCGATCTACGCATTTTTCATGGACCGTTTGCGGGGCGTGTTGCGCGAGCGCGGTTTCAACGCGGTCGAAATCGATGCCGTGCTGAGCCTGAACCCCACGCGACTGGATGACATCGTGGCGCGCCTCGAGGCCGTGCGTGAATTCGCGAGCTTGCCGGAGGCGGCATCGCTCGCGGCTGCGAACAAACGCATCTCGAACATCCTGAAGAAGTCGGCCGAAGGCGTGCCGGCAAGCGTGCAACCTGCGCTGCTGCAAGAAGCCGCCGAGAAAGCGCTGTACGCGCAGCTCGAGCAGGTTGCGCCGCAGGTGCAAAAGCAACTGGCCGAGCGCAACTACACGGAAGCACTGTCCGCGTTGTCCGCGTTGCGTGACGCGGTTGACACCTTCTTCAACGACGTCATGGTGAACGCCGAAGATCCCGCGCTGCGAAACAACCGCCTGGCTCTGCTCGGCGCGCTGCATCAGCAGATGAACTGCGTCGCGGATATCTCGAAGCTCGCCGCCTGATGCGACACACCATGCCGACCAACGCAAACAAGAAACTGGTGGTTCTCGATCGTGACGGCGTGATCAACGTCGACTCGGACGCATTCATCAAGTCGCCGGAAGAATGGGTTGCCATCCCCGGCAGTCTCGAAGCCATTGCGCGGCTGAATCAGGCCGGGTACCGCGTGGCGATTGCGTCGAACCAGTCAGGCATTGGCCGGGGGCTTTTCG
Source organism: Caballeronia sp. M23-90 (assembly GCF_053574605.1). Classification (NCBI taxonomy): domain Bacteria; kingdom Pseudomonadati; phylum Pseudomonadota; class Betaproteobacteria; order Burkholderiales; family Burkholderiaceae; genus Caballeronia; species Caballeronia sp. M23-90. Next base: position 11,154 of record NZ_JBSIPA010000048.1, read on the forward strand.
ACATGGCCGCGCTCAACGCCATGCACGTGAAGATGAACCGGGCGGTGGCGGCGGTCGGCGGGCGTATCGATGCGGTGTTTTTTTGCCCGCATACGCAGGAAGACGAATGCGATTGCCGCAAGCCGAAGCCGGGTATGTTGCAGCAGATCGTGGAGCGTTTTGAGATCGATCCGGAGGACACGCCGGTGGTCGGCGACTCCCTGCGCGACCTGCAGGCCGGCGCTGCGCTTGGCTTCAAGTCGCATCTGGTGCTGACCGGCAAGGGACACAAGACGCTGGCGGCGGGGAACCTGCCGCCCAATACAAAAGTACACGACGACCTGCGCTCTTTCGCGCTGAATTTCCTCGCTGCAGATCACGACTGACGCGCCGGCTTTATCGTCGAATCCAAGGAACTCTTTCACGCCGATGCGCTTCATTCGTTCGCTGTTGCTGATGGTCTTTTTCGTTGTGTACACAGTGCCGTACGCGTGCATGTGCTTCATCACGTTCCCGTTCCTGGGCGCTGCAAGGCGTTACTGGATGGCGGCGTTCTGGTGCAAGTCATCGATCGTGGTGATGCGTTACCTGATCGGCATCCGCTACCGGATCGAAGGCATGGAGAACCTGCCCGATGGTCCCGCCGTGCTGCTGTCCAAACACCAGTCCGCATGGGAAACGCTCGCGTTCCCCGCGTTGATGCCGCGTCCGCTGTGCTATGTGTTCAAGCGCGAGTTGCTGTTCGTGCCGTTCTTCGGCTGGACCATGGGCATGCTGAAGATGGTGCATATCGACAGGCGTCAGGGCAAGGACGCGTTTCAATCAGTAGCGCGGCAAGGGCGTGAGCGCATGGCCGAAGGCGCGTGGGTCATCATGTTTCCGGAAGGCACACGCACCTCTGTTGGCCAGCAAGGCAAATACAAGTCGGGCGGCGCGCGGTTCGCAGTGGCGGCGGGCGCGCCTGTCGTGCCCATTGCTCATAACGCAGGGCACGTCTGGCCTCGAAAATCGTTTCTCAAATATGCGGGTATAGTCACAATGTCCATCGGTCGTCCGATCGAGACGACCGGCCTCACCGCGGAAGAAGTCAACCTTCGCGTCGAGCAATGGATCGAGACAGAAATGCGCCGCATCGATCCGGGTTCGTATGGTCCCGACGACCGTTTCGTCGCGCGCTCCGAAGGCGCGGCGACCCGACGGTAGCGCCCCGTCTCAACGTCCTTGTTGAAGGTTTGATCAAAGTGGACTTTCCCGGGCGGCAGTTGTGCTTCGCCCAACGTCGCCGTGCCGCTTTTCACGGCAAACGCAAAACGCTCGCGGTACATGTAGTAGCCGTCTGCGACCTTATATCGCACATCGATTTCGCCTGGCTTTTCGCTTGCGCTGAATTTGAAGGCGACGGACGGATCGAGAAAATCGTCGGCGGCATGCGTAATCGAAATCGAACCGAAGACCAGGACGAAGCACGACAGCAACATGAGGGCGGCGTCGACAACACGGCGCGCGCAGAAATCGAAGGGCTTAAACATTAAGAGGACGTTGAGTTTCCGCGATGACCCATTGTCCATAGGCCGCCGATGCGTCGGCCTGCCACGAGACAATTTCAGGTGTTTCATAAGGATGATTCGACTCTATGAACCGCGCGAGTTCATCGCCGCGCGCCAGACTCGTCTTGAACAGCATCTGAAGCTCCTCAGCCGCCTCGACCTTCCCGTTCCACCGATACCGCGACTTGACCATGCCCAGCTCGGTCACACAGGCCGCGAGTCGTGCGTCAATAACCTGTTGCGCCAGCACCGATGCGGCGTCACTGTCAGGTAGCGTCGTAAGAACGAGGACGACGGGCGTGTTCACGAAAAGCTCCAATGCAGTCGATATGGACGCAATCGTAGCACTGCAAGCCAACGGCCAACATTCAGCCGATCGGCCTGGCGGTGCGGCGCCCTAAAGCAGATCCACCGAGCGTAAAAAAAGCCAAGCAAGGCTTGGCTTTTTTGTCCAACAACCGCTCAAAAGCTTATTCGGCTTCTTGAACGTCGTCAGCTTCAGCGAGTTCCGGACGATCCATCAGCATGACCAGCGCCATCGGCGCGTTGTCGCCTTGACGGAAGCCGAACTTCAGGATGCTCAGATAGCCACCCGGACGCGTTTCGTAACGCGGGCCGAGTACGTCGAACAGCTTTGCGACGGAATCACGATCGCGCAGGCGGTTGAACGCCAGACGACGATTTGCCAGCGACGGCTTCTTGCCGAGCGTGATCAGAGGCTCAACGACTTTACGGAGTTCTTTAGCTTTCGGCAGCGTCGTCTTGATGACTTCGTGCTCGATCAGCGAGTTCGACATATTACGGAGCATAGCCAGACGGTGGCTGCTCGTGCGGTTCAGTTTCCGCAAACCATGTTTATGGCGCATTTTGAATTTCCAGATTAATCAAGTTTAGATCCAGCTCTTCTATTACGTCTCTTGAGCGCCTTTTTAGGCAACTCACGAGCGCACGGGCCGGTCGTAGAAAAAGCAAGATGCGGATTTTAAAGGAAAATCCGCATCTTTGCCAGTCAAGCGTGCAGCTTGTACTTACTTGTCGAGACCAGCCGGCGGCCAGTTTTCGAGCTTCATACCCAGCGTCAAACCACGCGATGCCAAGACTTCCTTGATCTCGTTCAGCGACTTGCGACCGAGGTTAGGCGTCTTCAGCAATTCGTTTTCCGTGCGTTGGATCAAATCGCCGATGTAATAGATGTTCTCAGCCTTCAGGCAGTTCGCCGAACGAACCGTGAGTTCGAGATCATCGACCGGACGCAGCAGGATCGGATCGATCTGCGGCGCACGCGACGGTGCTTCTGCCGCTGCTTCCGTGCCTTCCAGAGCCGCGAACACCGACAACTGGTCAACCAGGATACGGGCTGACTGACGAATCGCTTCCTCGGGCGAAATCACGCCGTTGGTTTCGATGTTCATCACGAGCTTGTCGAGGTCGGTACGTTGCTCGACACGAGCGCTTTCAACAGCGTAGCTTACGCGCAGAACCGGCGAGAACGACGCGTCCAGCACGATGCGGCCAATGATCTTCGCCGAATCTTCGCCGTAGCGACGCACATTGCCCGGGACATAGCCGCGGCCCTTTTCAATCTTGATCTGAACGTCGAGCTTGCCGCCCTTCGAAAGATGCGCAATCACGTGACCCGGATTGATGACTTCGCAATCGTGAGCGAGTTCGATATCCCCGGCCGTAACAACACCTTCGCCGTCCTTGCGCAACGTAACCGTGACTTCGTCGCGGTTATGCAGCTTGAAAACGACGCCCTTCAAATTCAGCAGCAGGTTGACCACATCTTCTTGCACGCCGTCGAGCGTAGAATACTCATGCACGACGCCTGCAATCGTCACTTCGGTCGGCGCATAACCAATCATCGACGACAACAGCACGCGCCGAAGCGCGTTACCCAAGGTGTGACCATAGCCCCGTTCGAACGGCTCCATGACCACTTTCGCGTGGCTGTCGCCAAGCGATTCGACTGCAATAATCTTGGGCTTCAACAAACTGGTTTGCATAGGTTTTCCTTTTCAATACCCTCGGCTCGTTACGCCGATAAGGCTGACCGGTGACAACCCGAAAATAAACAGCCGAGGCAACCCCTTGCCTTCCGCAATCAGGGTGCCCCGGCCGCTAATCCGATTAACGCGAATACAATTCGACGATCAGGCTTTCGTTGATATCGCCAGCAATGTCAGCGCGATCCGGCATGGCTTTGAACGTGCCTTCGAACTTCTTGGCATCGACCGTCACCCAGCTCGGCATTCCGCCTTGCTCAGCCAGGTTCAGCGCTTCCAGAATACGGACTTGCTTCTTCGACTGTTCGCGAACAGCAACCACGTCGCCTGCCTTAACTTGCATCGACGGAATGTTGTTCACTACACCGTTTACCGTGATCGACTTGTGGCCGACCAGCTGACGCGCTTCAGCGCGCGTTGAGCCAAAGCCCATGCGGTAGACGACGTTGTCCAGACGCGACTCGAGCAATTGCAGCAAGTTTTCGCCCGTCGGGCCCTTGCGGCGATCAGCTTCAGCGAAATAACGGCGGAATTGACGTTCAAGTACGCCGTAGATGCGCTTGACCTTTTGCTTTTCGCGCAACTGCGTACCGTAGTCAGACGTACGAGCGCCCGACGTACGACCATGCTGACCCGGCTTGCTGTCGAGCTTGCACTTGTCGGCGAGCGAACGGCGTGCGCTCTTCAGGAAAAGATCAGTACCTTCACGGCGGGACAGCTTGGCTTTAGGACCGGTATAACGTGCCACTTTGCATCCTTAATAATTGATCACGCGAAATACGTTCGCGCTAGTTCGAACTCGATGGATCGAACGGTGGGCTTAGTCAGTATTCTTAACGCAGATTTCATAACGCAAGCAACCTGTCGACGCGCGAGCGTCAACAGGTCAAAGCGTTACGCGACGCCTTAGATACGACGACGCTTCGGCGGACGGCAACCGTTGTGCGGAACCGGTGTCACGTCGGAGATTGCGGTGATCTTGATGCCAAGACCATGCAGCGCACGCACCGCCGATTCACGGCCAGGCCCGGGGCCCTTGATCCGCACTTCGAGGTTCTTCACGCCGTATTCCATCGCCACGCGGCCAGCCGATTCGGCTGCGACCTGAGCTGCAAACGGGGTCGATTTACGCGATCCCTTGAAGCCCTGGCCACCCGACGTAGCCCAGGCGAGTGCATTGCCCTGGCGATCGGTGATCGTGATGATGGTGTTGTTGAACGACGCGTGAACGTGAACTACGCCCTCGGCGACGTTCTTCTTGACCTTCTTGCGAACGCGTTGCGCCGCGGAGTTGTTCGAAGCCTTAGCCATTACGTTTTCCTGTAACTATATTCCGCTTACTTCTTCAGCGATTGCGCTGCACGACGCGGACCCTTGCGGGTACGGGCATTCGTACGTGTGCGCTGTCCACGCATGGGCAAGCCCTTGCGATGGCGAACGCCACGGTAGCAGCCCAAGTCCATCAGGCGCTTGATATTCATCGTCACTTCGCGACGCAGGTCGCCTTCTACGATGAACTTACCCACTTCTTCTCGCAGCTTTTCGAGGTCTGCGTCAGTGAGGTCTTTGACCTTCTTCGAAAACTCCACACCAGACGAGACGCAAATGTTGCGTGCGCGCGTGCGGCCTACACCGAAAATTGCCGTGAGGCCGATTTCAGTATGCTGGTGATTCGGGATATTAACCCCTGCGATACGAGCCATTGTTTTTCCTCAAACAAAAAGCGCAAGCAAAAGCGCGGCGTTCAGCCTTGACGCTGTTTGTGGCGCGGATCAGAGCTGCAAATCACGCGCACAACGCCCTTGCGCTTGATGATCTTGCAATTGCGGCAAATGCGCTTAACCGATGCCATCACTTTCATGATATTACCCTTTTTTCAAATCACTTCGCCCGTAACACGATCCGTGTACGAGACAGATCGTAAGGGGTCAACTCAACCGTTACCTTGTCGCCCGGATCTGTATCCAGTGACGGCAGAGCTATCCTTCAACTCGTGCCGCCCCTGACCACGGTCCTTATCAGCGCATCGGGACGTTGCTGCCTTTGAAGTTCGCCTTCTTGAGCAGCGATTCATACTGTTGCGACATGACGTAAGACTGAACCTGCGCCATGAAATCCATCGTGACCACCACAATGATCAGCAGTGATGTTCCACCGAAGTAAAACGGTACGTTCCAACGCAGCACCAGGAACTCTGGCAGCAAGCAAACGAACACGATGTAGATCGCACCAGCCAGCGTCAAACGCGTCAGGATCCGATCGATATACCGCGCCGTCTGGTCGCCCGGACGAATCCCGGGAACGAATGCACCACTCTTCTTCAGGTTGTCGGCCGTTTCTCTACTGTTGAACACCAGCGCGGTGTAGAAGAAGCAGAAGAAAACGATCGCCATCGCGTACAGCAACACATACACCGGCTGGCCAGGCTTGAGCGCCTCGGCAACGTTGTGCAGCGTGTTCGCGAACCAGCCGGTCCGCGTACCTGAACTGAACCAGTTCAGGATAGTTGCCGGGAAGAGGATGATCGACGACGCGAAGATCGGCGGAATCACACCCGACATGTTCAACTTCAGCGGCAAATGCGAAGACTGACCGCCGTAAATCTTGTTTCCGACCTGACGCTTTGCGTAGTTCACCAGGATCTTGCGCTGGCCGCGTTCGATGAAAACCACCACGAACGTAACCGCCGCAATCAGCACGACGATGATGATCGCCGAGATGATACTCATGGAGCCAGTGCGAACCAGCTCAAAGAGACCACCGATTGCGTTCGGGAAACCCGCCGCAATACCGCCGAAAATGATGATCGAGATGCCGTTGCCCAGTCCGCGTTCCGTGATCTGCTCACCCAGCCACATCAGGAACATCGTGCCGGTCACCAACGTTACTACCGTCGTCAACCGGAACACCATGCCAGGATCGATAACGAGCCCAGCCTGATTTTCCAGCGCCACCGCAATACCAAACGCCTGGAACGTAGCCAGCACAACCGTGAAATAACGCGTGTACTGCGTGATCTTCCGTTGTCCTGCCTGCCCTTCTTTCTTCAGCGCTTCCATTTGCGGCGAAACGATCGAGAGCAGCTGCATGATGATCGACGCCGAGATGTACGGCATGATCCCAAGCGCGAAGATCGTGAACCTGGACAGTGCGCCACCCGAGAACATGTTGAACATGCCAAGGATGCCGCCTGACTGACTCTGGAAAAGCTTCGCCAGCTGATCCGGGTCGATACCCGGCACCGGAATATGCGCACCGATACGGTAGACGATCAGCGCCAGCAGCAAGAACATTGCACGCCGACGCAAATCGCCGAACTTCGCAGCGCTTCGACCGGATTTTGCGAGACTCGGGCTATTAGCCAAGAACCTTCTCCGATGCTTTCGCTAACAACGACAACACGCGCACGTTACTCAGCGAACGAGCCGCCAGCGGCTTCGATCGCAGCACGAGCACCCTTCGTAGCGGTGAGGCCCTTAACCGTGATCTTGCGCGTCAGTTCGCCCGTCTTGATGATCTTTGCGCTCGTAATGAGCACGCCGAGCAGACCGGCTTGCTTCAAAGCCAACAAATCGACTTCGTCGACCGGCAGCTTCTCGATATCCGACAGGCGCACTTCACCAACGAACTCACGCGTCAGCGAGCTAAAGCCACGCTTCGGCAGACGACGTTGCAAAGGCATCTGGCCGCCTTCGAAGCCGACTTTATGAAAGCCGCCCGAACGCGATTTCTGACCCTTGTGACCACGACCTGCAGTCTTGCCGAGGCCGGAACCGATACCGCGACCGACGCGACGCTTTGCGTGCTTCGCGCCTTCTGCCGGCTTGAGGTTATTCAAATCCATATTCAACTCCTTGATCCCTGGTCAGCCGCTTAGCTGAGGACTTTGACAAGGTACGAGACCTTGTTGATCATCCCGCGCACTGCCGGCGTGTCCTGCAGTTCGCTGACCGAGTTGAGTCGGCGCAGGCCCAGACCACGCACCGTTGCACGATGCGTTTCGCGGGTCCCAATCAGGCTCTTCACGAGCTGAACCTTGACAGTTTTTTCAGACATGGTGACCACCTGGCTTAGCCCAAAATATCTTCGACGGACTTGCCGCGCTTCGCCGCGATGTCACCCGGCGTCGACTGCTTGCGCAGGCCGTCGAGTGTTGCACGAACGAGGTTGTACGGATTCGTCGAACCGTGGCTCTTCGCCACAACGTTTTGAACGCCCATCACGTCGAACACTGCGCGCATCGGGCCGCCGGCGATAACACCCGTACCGTCCTTGGCCGGAGCCAGGAGAACAGCGGATGCGCCATGCTTACCGTGCACTTCGTGTTGCAGCGTACCGTTCTTCAACGGCACCTTGAACATGTTGCGGCGTGCTTGTTCCATTGCCTTTTGAACAGCAACCGGAACTTCCTTCGCTTTGCCCTTGCCCATGCCGATGCGGCCATCGCCATCGCCAACCACGGTCAGTGCGGCAAAACCGAGAATCCGGCCGCCCTTCACAACCTTGGTCACGCGATTGACCGCGATCATTTTTTCACGGAGGCCGTCGTCGCGTTCTTCAGCCTTCACATTCGCTTGCATCTTTGCCATGACGAATTCTTCCCTTAGAACTTGAGTCCGGCTTCGCGTGCCGCATCAGCCAGCGCTTTCACGCGGCCGTGGTAACGGAAACCTGAACGGTCGAAGGCGACGGATTCGACGCCGGCAGCCTTGGCTTTTTCAGCAATACGCTTACCGACAGCGATCGCAGCGTTGACGTTGCCGCCCTTACCGGTCTTGTCGGCCAGTTCGGCACGCACTTCAGCTTCGAGCGTCGACGCGCTTGCCAGCACCTTGGTGCCGCATGCCGAGAACACTTGCGCATAGATATGCGTGTTCGTGCGATGCACAGCCAGACGTGCGACCTGCAGCTCAGCGATCTTAACGCGCGTCTGTTTAGCGCGGCGCAGGCGAGATTGAGTCTTATCCATGATTGCGCACCCTTACTTCTTCTTCGTTTCTTTGAGGATGACGACTTCGCCGAAGTAGCGCACGCCCTTGCCCTTGTAGGGCTCCGGCGGACGGTAACCGCGAACTTCCGCAGCGACCTGGCCAACTTTCTGCTTGTCGATCCCCTTGATCACGATTTCGGTTTGCGTCGGGGTTTCAACCTTGATGCCTTCCGGCATCGCGTGCACCACGGGGTGCGAGAAACCCAGCGACAGATTCAGCTTGTCGCCCTGCGCCTGCGCGCGATAACCAACGCCAACCAGCGTCAGCTTGCGCTCGAAACCCTTCGTAACGCCATTCACCATGTTCGCCACGAGGGCGCGCATCGTGCCCGACATCGCATTCGCTTCACGGCTTTCATCAGCCGGGGCGAAGTTGAGCGTGCCGTTGTCGTTTGCTACCGTAACAAGCGGGTTGGCCGCTTGCGTAATTGTACCCAGCGGGCCCTTCACGGTGATTGCTTCGCCGCTGAAGGCCACTTCCGCGCCTTGCGGCAGCGTAATCGGGCTTTTACCTACTCGAGACATGTTTCTTCTCCTTTTCGGCTTAAGCGACGTAGCAGAGGACTTCGCCGCCGACGCCGGTCTGGCGCGCCTTGCGGTCGGTCATCACACCCTGGGGCGTCGACACGATTGCAACGCCGAGACCGTTCATCACAACCGGAATGTCGTTACGACCGCGATACACACGCAGACCAGGCTTCGAGACGCGTTCAATGCGCTCGATAACCGGACGGCCGGCGTAGTACTTCAACGCGATATTCAATTCCGACTTCGCACCTTCAGACTTCACTGCGAAATCGTCGATATAACCTTCGTCCTTCAAAACCTGCGCAATCGCAACCTTGACTTTCGACGAGGGCATTGTCACCGACACTTTCTCAACCATCTGCGCATTGCGGATGCGAGTCAGCATATCGGCGATAGGATCACTCATGCTCATTTACGTATCTCCTATTACCAGCTCGCCTTGGTCAGGCCAGGGATTTCGCCGCGGAAAGCGATTTCGCGAATCTTGCTGCGTGCCAATCCGAATTTGCGGAACGTACCACGCGGACGACCCGTGATCGCGCAGCGGTTACGCTTGCGAGTGGGGTTCGAGTTGCGGGGCAGTTGCTGCAGTTCGAGACGAGCGGCATAACGCTCTTCGTCCGACTTGCTCGCGTCATCGATGACCGCCTTCAGCGCAGTACGCTTGGGAGCGTACTTTGCAGCAAGGCGTGCACGCTTCTTTTCACGTTCGATCAGTGCCAGTTTAGCCACGGTAACCTCAGTTTCTGAACGGGAACTTGAAGCTGGCGAGCAGTGCCTTCGCTTCATCGTCAGTCTTCGCGGTCGTCGTGATGCTGATGTTCAGCCCACGAAGCGCGTCGATCTTGTCGTAATCGATCTCGGGGAAAATGATCTGCTCTTTCACACCGATGTTGTAGTTGCCGCGACCGTCGAACGCACGACCCGATACACCGCGGAAGTCACGAACCCGGGGGAGCGCAACCGTCACGAAACGATCGAGAAATTCGTACATGGCCTGGCCGCGCAGCGTGACCATCGCGCCGATCGGGTAGCCCTGACGAATCTTGAAGCCAGCGATTGCCTTGCGTGCCTTCGTGATAACCGGCTTCTGGCCAGCAATCTTCGTCAGGTCGCCAACGGCGTTTTCGATGATCTTCTTGTCGGCGACGGCTTCGCCAAGACCCATGTTCAGGGTGATCTTGGTGATGCGCGGCACTTCCATGATGGACTTGTAGCCGAACTTCTCAACGAGGCCGGGTACAACCTTCTCTTTATAAAATTCTTGCAGACGTGCCATTTTTTACTCCGCGTCAGACGCTAAGCGTGGCACCGGTCGACTTCAAGAAGCGAACCTTCTTGTCGCCTTCGACCTTGATGCCCACACGTGACGCCTTGCCATTCGCGTCGACCAATGCGACGTTCGAAATATGCAGCGGCATCGTCTTGGCTTCTACGCCGCCCGTCGTACCCTTCATCGGGTTCGGCTTGACATGCTTCTTGACGAGATTGATACCCTCGACCGTCACACGTTCTTCGCCAACGGACAGCACGACGCCGCGCTTGCCTTTATCTTTGCCAGCGGTAACGATAACTTCGTCACCTTTGCGAATCTTATTCATCGCGACTCCTTACAGCACTTCCGGCGCGAGCGAAACGATCTTCATAAATCGTTCACTACGCAATTCACGCGTAACCGGTCCGAAAATACGCGTACCGATAGGCTCGAGCTTGGCATTCAAAAGTACGGCGGCATTACCGTCGAACTTGATCAGCGAGCCGTCCTGGCGGCGCACGCCCTTGGCCGTACGAACGACCACGGCGTTGTAGATTTCGCCCTTCTTCACGCGTCCGCGCGGCGTTGCTTCCTTGACGGTCACCTTGATGATGTCGCCAATGCTAGCGTAACGACGCTTCGAGCCGCCGAGCACCTTGATGCACATCACTTCACGTGCACCCGTGTTGTCGGCAACTTCAAGCCGAGTTTCGGTCTGAATCATGGTTTATCTTTCCCAACTTAATCCAGTTACGCCACCATGGCGCACCCGGTCAGTCTTGGTCCCGTCAGCCTGGTGGCTGCTTGGGTTAGAACAGGCAGCGAGGGCAGACGAAACCCGCCATCGCAATCCGGTGAATCTGTCAGCACAGGCTTGGCGCCTGCACCGGCTTCCCCCACCAACTTCGCCCGCGATGGGGCTCCCACAAAGAGGGAAGACCGAAATTATAACGCATAATTTCGGTCTGGCAAGCGAAAGTTACTGCGACACTTCTTTGTTGCGGTTTTGCTGCTTAGATGACGCGTGCTGCTTCCAGCAATTTCGACACAACCCAGGCTTTCGTCTTGGAAATCGGACGGGTCTCCTGGATTTCAACGAGATCACCTTCGTTATACGTGTTCGCGTCATCGTGAGCGTGGTACTTCTTCGACCGCACGACGTACTTGCCGTAGATCGGGTGCTTTACGCGATGCTCGACCAGCACGGTGACCGTCTTTTCCATCTTGTTGCTGACGACCTTGCCGACCAGCGTCCGCTTGAGCGAGGTTTTTACGCTATCGTTCATTTCTGGTTCGCCTTCTCAGTCAGGACGGTCCGCACACGAGCGATATCGCGACGAACCTTCTTCAATTGACTGTTGTTGGTCAATTGCTGGGTCGCGAGTTGCATGCGCAGGCCGAATTGCGCCTTCAGCAGGTCCGTCAGCTCTTGATTGAGAGCGGCCTGGTCTTTCTGGTGAAGTTCGGAAGCCTTCATCATTGCTCCTTAGGCGCCGAGCTGGCGTGAAACGAAGTACGTCTTCAGCGGCAGCTTTGCTGCAGCCAGACGGAACGCTTCACGTGCCAACTCTTCAGTAACACCGTCCATTTCATACAACATCTTGCCCGGTTGAATCTCTGCGACGTAGTACTCAGGGTTACCTTTACCGTTACCCATCCGTACTTCAGCCGGCTTTTGCGAGATCGGCTTGTCCGGGAAAATGCGGATCCAGATACGGCCGCCACGTTTAATGTGACGCGTCATTGCTCGACGCGCCGCTTCGATTTGGCGCGCGGTCAAACGGCCGCGACCGATAGCTTTCAGACCATATTCACCGAACGACACTGCGTTGCCGCGCGTCGCCTTGCCGGTGTTACGACCCTTCTGCTCTTTGCTATGAGGCATTCTAGCGTGCGGATCGTGGTATCAAAGCGCGCAACGTAAGACTATGGACGCGCATCAAAAAGGTGCGCAGAGTGTGAATCGCCCTGAATCAGTGCTAACGTTATGAGTTGCTGGCCTC
>NZ_JBSIPA010000490.1:0-4805 GCF_053574605.1 Caballeronia sp. M23-90
CGCCACGCAGATCAAATATCAGTTCGTACCCGAGTCCATTCCGGCGTTCTCGGCCATCGAAATGCTGAACCTGTTGCAAAAGGATTTCCCGAACTTCTCATACAAGTCGACCATGCTCAATCCGACCCCACCTGGCCGCGGCGATGCACATTGACGCTTCACAGGGACGCTAATTCGCCGGGATCGTCACGATCGGCGTCTTGGCGTCCTGATTGGATTCCGCGAGAGCCATCAGCATCTGCACCACGGTGAACGCGTACTTCGAATCGAAATCCCCCCGGTCGATCCAGTATTGCGAAGGCCCGTACTGTATATCGATGTAGGCATCCTCCGGCGGTTTCTTGCCGACATGAACCACGATCGTCGGCCGCGTCTCCACACCGATCAAGCCGATGGTCGGCTTCGTCGAGCCATGTTCCACGAGTTCCTGCGGTACATCGACCTGGGCGCCCAGGTCAGTGAGGATGCCGAGCACGGAGCGCGTGACCATTGGAATGCGTTCGCCGCGCAGGGCCGATTGCCCGTAGACGACTTCATACGTTTTGGTCTTCGGCGATAATTTCAGCAGCCGGCGCACGAGCATCAGATCCTTCGACGTCTCCTCGTTCTCGCCGCTCGTGGTCGCGCCGAGCGTGATGTACACGCGGCTCACGTGGTCTTCATCGCGCGTTTCCACGTTCAACTGACCGGCGAGCTGAAGCCGCCGGAACGCCTGGATCAGCTCAAAGAAACCGACGCTGCCGTTCGCGTTCGGGCCGCCCATCGCGTTTGCGTTCTGCAAACCGCCAATGGATTGCGCGGTTATACGCAGCAACAAGTCGATGGGAATCGCGCTTTCGGCCAACGGCAACACCAGCCCCGGCGCGAGCGGACGAATGTATGCGGTGGCGAAAGCCTGGCCGGTCGTCGGTGTGAAGGTGAACGTAGGATGGTTCGAGTAAGACACGCTGCCCGTTGCGGCGGCAAAGTTCTGCGTGGTATCGCCGGCGCTGAAGGTGGAACCGGCGGTGGCATCGAAGGTGTATGCGGCGATGATCTGGCTGACGCTCAGGAACGCTGGCGAATCAGCGAAGCGGATGCCCACGAGGGCCGCAAGTATTTCGCGTTTTTTCGCTTCACCAAGGGCTCTCGCGTAATCGACCTGATCGGCCTTGAGCCGTTTCGGACCGATGGCGGAACAGCCTCCAGCGGTAATGCAGACGCACAACATAGCGGACAGAAGGGCTTTTCTTCTCATTCAGCTTGGGCCACGGTAGTGCGGGCAGCACAGCGCCGCCCGGCGAACCGCTGCCGCTGCAACTTTCATTCCCCGACCCGCAATTCCTCTGCAGAAACGCTGCGGATTACTGCGGCGTGGACGGCGACATTGTCTTGCTTGAGCTAGTAGAGCCCGTCGCACCGGAGCCGTACGTAGCCTTCTCTGCACGCTGGATATCGTTCGGATAGCTGGGATCGTTCGCTGTTGGCTGGTAGCCGTGCGCTTCGAGGTTCTTCAAATCCGCCTTCTCTGACGCCCGCGTCACCGGCGCATTGTTGGGCTGCGCAGTTTGTGCCTGGCCCGACGCGACCGTTGCAATAGTCAGCGTCATGGCTACAAAACTCGTACTTACAAGATGAAATTTCGACATGGTGGCCTCCGGGCTATAACCATCAAAGCGCATTGCGCGTGCCCGACCTACTGGCCGGTCTGGCCATGTTCGGCGTTGACCTTGCTCTGCGCTTTTTGCAGATCCTCGGGGTATTCGTTGTGATCCGAACCCGGGTTATAGCCGTTCTTCTCCAGTTCGCCCAGCTCCGCCGAGTTCTTCGCGCGCACCGCTTTCCTGTCGGCCTTGCGTTGCGCTTTCTGGGCCTGTTTCGACATCGGCTGCGCAGCCGATGCGGCGTCCGCGCTCTGAGCGAAAGAATCGGGCGTGGCGCCCACGATGATTCCCAGTGACGCAAGCAGTGTGATCGATGCAATCCGGACGCGTGACATGACGGCGGTCTCCCAGTGAAAAGCACGCCGTCGTGAAGCCGGAAATTATCGATACCGGCCGTCGAGGCGTTATGGATTCAATCGCGCAGCCGCACGCTTGACGATCTCCGTGCGAATTGCGCGCCCTGCTTCACCACGATTCCACACAAGGTCGAATACTGCCTTCGGCGCGGTGTCGGGCGTACCGGAATCGAAGGGCGGCGCGGGCGCGTATTCCAGTTGAAGCTGGATGGCTTGCGCCTCGGTCTCACCAATCAAATCGGTCAAAAGCGTCAGCGCAAAATCGATGCCCGCCGTCACGCCCCCTCCGGTCATCAGGTTCCCGTCCTGCACCACGCGCGCCTTGACAGGAATCGCGCCGAACTGATCGAGCAAATGATGAAGCGCCCAGTGCGTGGTTGCACGGCGCCCGCGCAGCAATCCGGCTGCGCCGAGAACCAGTGCGCCCGTGCAGACCGACGTCACGAAACGCGCGTTCGCAGCCTGCCGCTTGATGAAGTCGAGCGCGAGCTCGTCTTCCATCAGTTCGCCAACACCAATGCCACCCGGCACGCAGATCACGTCGAGCTGCGGGCAATCGGCATAGGTGATGGAGGGCGTGAGCCACAGTCCGCTGCTCGATTTCACGGGCTCAAGCGTCTTGTTGATCAGATGGACCTGTGTGCCTGAAACGGATGCAAAGACATCGTGGGGACCGGTCAGATCCAGTTGCTGGACCCCGGGGAAAACAAGGAAGCCGATATGCAGAGTCATGGTGAAAAGCCCTACGAAAAAGGTGGACGATCGAACTGGACGCCCTGACGATACCCCGCTACGATTTGGCGTAATAGTCAATTAACCCTCGTTTCACGCCAATTGTCATGCGGGCCATAGATGAATCGCACGCCTCGCCGTATTGATATTTACGCATTTGCCGACGTCCAGTTACTCGATGTCTCAGGCCCGCTGCAGGTTTTTGCATCGGCGAACGAACTCTCGATTGCGGCGGGATACAGCACGCCTTACGTGCCACGGGTCATCGCCGCGATTGCGGGTGAGGTCCACAGCACTGCCGGACTTGGGCTCGTTGCGCATCCGTTGCCGGCGGCAGACGAACCGACCGATACGTTGATCATCGCGGGCGGCCGGGGCGTGCATGCGGCATCGAAAGATGCGGCGCAGGTCGCATGGGTAAAGGAACGCGCGTCGCAAGTGCGGCGAGTGGCGTCGGTATGTACGGGCGCGTTCCTGCTCGCCGCCGCGGGTCTGCTCGACAGACGCCGCGCCGTCACGCACTGGGCGCATTGCGAACTGCTTGGCGAACGCTACCCGGACGTGCTCGTGGACGCTGCGCCGATCTTCATCCGCGACGGCGCGGTGTGGACGTCGGCGGGCGTGACAGCGGGCATCGATCTCGCGCTTGCGCTAGTCGAGGATGACCTCGGCCGCGCACTCGCACTCGATGTCGCCCGCGAACTCGTGGTGTTTCTCAAGCGTCCCGGCGGCCAGGCGCAATTCAGCGCGA
Source organism: Caballeronia sp. M23-90 (assembly GCF_053574605.1). Lineage (NCBI taxonomy): Bacteria > Pseudomonadati > Pseudomonadota > Betaproteobacteria > Burkholderiales > Burkholderiaceae > Caballeronia > Caballeronia sp. M23-90. Next base: position 3,483 of record NZ_JBSIPA010000490.1, read on the forward strand.
CGTTGTCGCTGCAAACAGCCGGTGACCGTTTTGGCGAATTGCATGCGTGGATCGCGGAAAACATGGCGTCGGATTTATCGATCGCGACGCTCGCCGAACGCGCCGGCATGAGCGAGCGCAGTTTCGTGCGGCACTACAGGGCACAAACCGGCGTGACGCCCGCGCGCGCGATCGACCAGTTGCGGCTCGAAGCAGCACGGCGCCTGCTCGGCGATACCGCATTTCCCATCAAACGTATCGCGGCGCGCTGCGGGTTTGGATCCGAGGAAACCATGCGGCGCAGCTTCTTGCGCTCGACAGGCGTATCGCCGCAGGCATATCGCGAGAGATTTTCGGCTTACGGCGGAGATCCGGATTCGGGGACGCAGTCATGACGCAACGCGGCGGTGCAACAAACTACATAAAGCCGAAATTCCGCGGGTTGCGCCGTGCCATCGCCTTGAAAAATGGGGATAATGCTGCATTGCGCACGCTTTAACCCATATTTCCCGCCCCATGTCCATTATCGATATCCCGAACGATCCGCTGGGCCGTGTCATCGCCCCATATGGCGCCGGTCCGGCCGAAGTTGCGCTCGCTGTCGGCGGCCTGGCGATCGGCACGGGCGAATTCGCTTCGATGACCATACTGCCGATCATCGCGCACGGCCTCGATACATCCCTGCCCACCATGGGCCACATCATCAGCGCGTATGCGCTCGGGGTGGTGATCGGCGCGCCGCTCATCACCATCTTTTTTGCCAAGATCCCGCGCCGCGCCATGCTGATCGGCCTGATGCTGATGTTCGCGTTCGGCAACCTGCTAAGCGCGCTCGCACCGAATTACACGCTGCTGCTGGTCGCGCGCTTTATTTCGGGCGTGCCGCACGGCGCGTATTTCGGCGTGGCCGCGTTGACGGCGGCGTCTCTCGTGCCGCCCGACCGCCGTGCGCGGGCCGTCGGACGTGTGATGCTTGGATTGACCATTGCGAATATTTTCGGCGTGCCGCTCGCAACGTGGCTGGGCCAATGGCTTGGCTGGCGCGCGGATTTCCTGCTCGTCGGCACGCTCGGCATTCTCACGATGATCGGCGTGCGCGTGTTCCTCCCGCCCATTCATGCAGGCGGCGCCACGCCCCGGCGCGAACTTGGCGTGTTCCGTCGCGCGCAGGTCTGGCTGACGCTTTCAGTGATAGCAGTGGGCTTTGGCGGACTGTTCGCCATCTTCGACGACGTCATCTGGCCGACGCTTGCGCATCGTGTGCCGGAATTCGAGGCGCTGCGTGTAGAGAAATGCTGGTCAGGTTACTACGAGTACAACGTACTCGATCAGAACGCGATCATT
>NZ_JBSIPA010000491.1:0-4788 GCF_053574605.1 Caballeronia sp. M23-90
TGTTCGCAGCATGCCGCCCAGGACGAGCGCGCTGCGAACGTTGCGTACGCGCCGGGACGCGTCCACATCATGATCGGCGCATTGGCGGCCGATCGACCACAAGTCAATGGCAAGGGGTTTCAAAACATGAGTCAAACGACAGTCCAGATCTCTTTGGGCAAGCAGAAGATCATCGAGGACATCAAGGTCTTGTTGAACGATTCCGAGGAACTGGTGCGCCTGAGCGCATCGTTGCCGGCTGAAGGCGTGGACGCCCTGCGCACCCGTCTGCGCGACCACGTCGATACCGCCCGCCACGCGCTGGAAGCAGCGCAAGCGGGCGCGCAGGACAAGTACCGCGCGAGCCTAGATGGCACCGTCCGCTACACGCGTGACAACCCTTGGCAGGCGCTCGGCATTGCGGCGGGCATCGGCTTTCTGGTGGGCGTCATCGTTTCGCGATAGAACGTATGCAGTCCCCGATCATCTGAATACAAGGAGAGAAACAATGGCACGACCGAAGATCGGCTTGTTTGGCGCGTTGTTCGCAGTGGGCAGCGTGCTCGCATGGAAATGGGCGCAAACGAAACGCGATACCGTAAAACGCACCCCGCGCGACCTGACGCGCTGGGAAGACGAGGGCGGCAAGGTGGTCACGCCTTCAACTGCAACGGCTGCCGCACGGCCGGTTGCGCCACGGCCCGCCAACGGCAGCAACGGGGCCTTGGGCGGAACGCCGGACGCTTGGCATTTTCCGCACAGCTGAGTCAATCTGCGCGGGTCCCGAGATAGACTCGAAGCATCATCGAAACGCACGCCTCGGCGTGCGTTTCATCTTGATAAAGCCTTATAATCGATGTACTCACTGCAATAACCACGCTGTATGGCAATTATTGCGGGTGCAGTGACATGCCAGTTAATCAATCGGAAAGATTTTCATCTTTCGGCGTGCTTGAGTTCTATCGGTGCGCATTCGGCCTGGCGGGTGAAGTCCTCATCTTCATACGTTTCCACGTGTGACGATGTGTAGCCGGCGCCCCCGGAGATCTCCACGATGCGTTCAGCATCGTGTGACCCTCAACGCTTTGGATAAATTCGAGACGCATGCCACACGTATTGATTGTCGATGACGATCCCAGTACCCGCGAGGCACTAGCCGCGATCATCGGCGAAGACGGACTGACGACAGCAACTGCCGGCGACCTGCGCGAAGCGCGGATTCAACTCGTGCGCCAGACGCCGGACGTCGTGTTCACCGACCTCAAGCTGCCCGATGGCTCGGGCGTCGACCTGTTCGAGGACCTCGATCCGCGCTCGGGCGTGGAGATCATCGTCATCACGGGACACGCGACCGTCGAGTCCGCGGTGAACGCGTTGAAGATGGGTGCGACGGATTACCTCGTCAAACCCATCAACATGCAGCGCGTGAAGGCCATCTTGAGCCGTTTGCCGCGTCCAGGTGACCTGAAGGCCGAGATCGGCACATTGCGCGGCGAACTGCGCCGCATGGGCCGTTTTGGCCTGATGCTCGGCAATTCGCCGGCCATGCAAACCGTCTACGACCAGGTTGGCCGCGTGGCGCCCACAGCCGCGTCCGTGCTGCTGATCGGCGAGTCGGGCACCGGCAAGGAAGTCGCGGCACAGACACTGCACGAGCTGAGCCTGCGCCGCAAGCACTCGTTCATTGCGGTGAATTGCGGGGCGATATCGCCGAACCTGATCGAATCGGAGATGTTCGGGCACGAGCGCGGGTCGTTCACCGGCGCCGATCGCCAGCACAAGGGTTATTTTGAACGGGCGAACGGCGGCACGCTGTTCCTCGACGAAATCACCGAGATGCCTATCGAACTGCAGGTGAAGCTCTTGCGCGTGCTCGAAACGGGCATGTTCATGCGCGTCGGGACGACCAAGGAACTGGAAACCGATGTTCGCCTGATCGCCGCGACCAACCGCGATCCGGAGCAGGCCGTGCTCGAAGGCAAGATGCGCCTCGACTTGTATCACCGGCTCAACGTGTTCCCGATCAACCTGCCGCCGTTGCGGGACCGCGGTACCGACGTCGAATTGCTGGGTCAGGCGTTCCTCGACGAGCTCAATTCGCGCTACAACACGAAGAAGACGTTTCCGGCGGCCGTACGCGACATGCTGGCGTCGTATCCGTGGCCGGGGAACGTGCGCGAGCTGAAGAACTACGTGCAGCGTGCGTATATCATGTCGGGCGCCGAATCGGACAGCACGGCGACCGTGCCGCTGCAGATCTCGTTGTCGAAGCCATCGGCGGGAACGGCCGTGACGATTCCGTTCGGCACGTCGCTCGCCGAAGCGGATCGTCAGTTGATCCTGGCGACCCTCGAACAATGCGGCGGTGTGAAAACGCGTGCGGCCGAGATCCTCGGCATCAGCCTGAAGACGCTTTATAACCGGCTGGTCGAATACGGCGATGACGCCGCGAACAAGGCTGCGGAAAGCGAAGCCAGTGAAGTAGGCGACGCAGGCAACCGCTGATCACGTTGTTGCATCGTTGACGCCCGTTCATGGGGACATCGAAAGATGTCTGCTTTGGACGGGCGTTTTTCGTTTGCACGCGCAATATGTACGCCGATAATGCCTGATGGGTCCTGTGAATCGCAGGGCATGGCCCTTGCTGCAACTGGATGGTTGGCTTAAGCGAGTTGCTTGATATTCGGGCGACTTGCGATGCGAACCAAATCGAGAGTCCTTGGCCGGATCCGTTACATCAGGACCGTACGAGTGTCACCATCATAAGATCCAGGGAGCGCGCCATGACCGATCTCACCTCGTCTCGAAACCCATTGCGCGCGCAGACGCCGCAACCGCCTGATCCGCCGTTCACACCGGAACCGCCTCCGCCGTCCCCACAGGAACCGCCGGACACCGTTCCCGATCCGACCCGCGAGCCGCCGTCACCGCCTAGCCAGCCGATAGGCGATCCACCGCCGGGACCGAACGAAACACCGCACATGTCCAGCACGTTTCATTGATACGACGCGGCGCCGAATTGCTTGAAGGATTTTCCAACACGCTGTAGGCATTACAACGCACGAGGTAACAATGACCTCGTTAGTATTTTATCCAAGGTCATTAATTCTGCTTTTTTAGCGATTCGCCGCCGACTTAACGCTCCGACGGCCTTCTTCCTGGAGGCATCCATGAGACATCCCGCACTGCGCCGTTCCGCGCGTCATACGTCTCGCCGTGAGGCACGCGCCGACTCACTCAAATCAGCAATGCCGCCAGAGCCTGAGGTTCCGGCGCCGAATGCGACGACCGACCAGACGCCACACGATCCCGCCGGACAGAACCGGCCAGCGCCGGGAACGCCGCCTGACGGCGATCACAATCAGGGCGGGGTACGCAAGGAAGGCATCGACTATCAGCGCGATCTGGGCTCGGAACAGGACGCCTGAGAGCGATAAGCAAGGCGTGTCGAGCGCGCTGGCCTCCCACCAAAATCTTCTGCGCTACACGCCCTTGCCGCGTGTTTTCGTTCGTTTGTCACATTTATACACAATTTTTATTTTCCAGATTGTAAAAACGGCACGTGTCTTGCATTGCTATTCCGATCAATTCGAACGAGCAACGACAACTGATGAGGTAAAGCTGTAATGAGCAGATTGATCGTGGTATCGAATCGCGTCGCGCCGATCCAGGAGGGCAAGCCTGCTGCGGGCGGCCTGGCGATCGGCGTGCTGGACGCGCTGAAGGAGACAGGCGGTGTGTGGTTCGGCTGGAGCGGCGAGATTGTCGGGGAAGCATCGGCGCCAGTGGTGGAGAAGCGCGGCAACGTCACGTATGCGACCGTCGGACTGACGCGGCGCGATTATGACCAGTACTACCGCGGCTTCTCGAACGCGACCCTATGGCCGACTTTTCATTATCGGAATGACCTGTCGCGGTTCGATCGCGAGGAATACGCCGGTTACGCCCGGGTCAATGCAAACCTTGCACTGCAATTGAAACCGCTGCTCGAACCCGATGACATCATCTGGGTTCACGACTATCACCTCCTGCCGTTCGCGCAGGAATGCCGCGCAGCTGGCATCAAGAATCCGATTGGCTTTTTCCTCCATATCCCGTTTCCAGTCCCCGAAGTCCTCCGCACCGTTCCGCCGCACGAAGAGCTGATCAAGGCGATGTGCAGCTATGACATCGTCGGATTCCAGACCGAGGCGGACAAGCAGTCGTTTGTGGATTACGTCGAACGCGGCCACCTCGGGCATCTCAGCGAAGACGGCATGTTGCAGGCGCATGGGCACATGTTGAAGGTCGGCGCGTATCCGATCGGCATTTATCCGGATGCGATTGCGAAGATCGCCGAGCAATTTTCCAATCGCAAGCCGGTCAAGAGCCTGCGCGACAGCCTGCGCGGCCGCAAGCTGATCATGAGCGTGGATCGTCTCGACTATTCGAAGGGGCTGGCGGAGCGCTTCCAGGCGTTCGAGCGCCTGCTGCTTCATGCGCCGGGTTGGCATGGACGGGTATCGATGGTGCAGATCGCGCCGCCTACGCGCTCCGATGTGCAGACCTATCAGCGCATCCGGCAGAATCTCGAAGGCGAAGCGGGGCGGATCAACGGCCGCTTTGCACAACTCGACTGGACGCCGATTCAGTACCTGAACCGCAAGTACGACCGGAACTTGCTGATGGCGCTGTTCCGGCTGTCGCAAGTGGGATATGTGACGCCATTGCGCGACGGCATGAATCTCGTTGCAAAGGAATACGTGGCATCGCAAGACCCCGCCGACCCGGGCGCACTCGTGTTGTCGCAGTTTGCCGGCGCGGCCGACA
>NZ_JBSIPA010000492.1:0-4780 GCF_053574605.1 Caballeronia sp. M23-90
TCACCGCGCCCGCTGCCGCGGCGCCTGCGGTCGACCAGCCACCACAGTTATAGCAGCTGGCTCCATACGCGTTGACCGTTGTCGGCGGATGGTAGGCCGGGTACCTCGCGCCGTAGTATGGGCTGTGGTAGGCCGTCGTACCCGATGCGCTGGTGTAACTCGTATAGCTCGATCCAGACGCGTGATAAGCCGACCCGCCATAAGCGTTCTGGGCGCTCGTTCCCTGCCCGTAAGTGTGCGTTGCGGTAGAACCGTATCGATTGGTTGCAGTCGTCTGGTTGGATCCCGCCTGATGACTTGCCGTTCCCCCGTAACGTCCCGTAGCGGTCGTTCCCTGGCCGTAGGTCCTCGTTTCGCTGCCGCCCATTGCATCTGAGCGGGTCATCGACTCGGACCCCGGTGCGTGGGATGTACTGCCGCCATAAGCATTAGCGTGTGACCAGGCCCATGCCGGACCCGAGGCCGTCGCGAGTGTGCCGAGCCCGGCGAAGAGAATAAGAATACATTTCATGAGTACCTCTGCCGTTCACTGGACTGGTCCGGTTCCTTTTCCATTTTCTGGCGCAGGACGCATTTGCCTCGGGTCCATGGGTTCCGGCCGTTCAAACGGAATGCGCCTGGCTCCATTGTCATTGCTGGACACCAGTGGGTCTGAAGGGAAATCCGCACCAAGAGCCCAGTTGGAGAGTTCGAGTACGTGGCGCAACCGGGCGGGATCGTTCAGGTAGATCGCATAGATTCGACGAGGGAGATTGTCAATCTGGCCAATCCAGATCTGCACGAATACATCGCCCGTGACATAGGCCACGATGTCCGTGGTCGTATCGCCCACGACTCCCGATTGACCGACATAAAATGCCGTCTTCAATCCCTTGGCAACGTCGTCATAGGGGTTCGCGACGATCACGTCGGCAAACGGAAAATAAATGGATGCGGTGTCGTAGGCTGTCTTCAATGTCGCATCGATGGTCGTAGGAGCATCGGCGGAGGCAATGAGATTCTCCCCCGGCTCGTAGGCCATCATCGTCTTGCCATCGTAGTAGAACTCGGAACTCGGGCCGTCGCCGACTGTGATGACCTTCAGCTTGTTCGGCCGAAGTACCATCACTTCTGACCGGGTCGAGTAGACAAGAGGAGGTCCCAAACGACTGGGACTCTCGTAGGAGACAACTGCGGTGAAGGCCATGGATTGCGCCGACGCGAGCACAGCGCTTGATGCCTTCAGTATCGCGATTGCCCGAGGCTCGAGACCCGGCTGAAAATCTGTTGTTTTTGCAGCGGGCGGCGCCTTCGACGATGTGCGATGGGATTGTTGCGCGCCGACGGCCTGAACCGAAAGCGCCAGCACTGCAACGACGAAAATCTGGGTGTACGAATGGCTCATGGCAGTCTCGGCGTTGGTCGTTCGAGCGTCTTGCTACTACCGAGGCGTGCTCACGGCATCATGCCGCACTCGAACATCTTGTTGGCCACCGGGGCGGCGACTTTATCGATGAATGCTGCACGCATTTGAGGATTTCCTCGCAGCATCTGCAGGGCCTCCTGCTCGCGTTGCGGCTTTGGGCGGCCCTGGGTTTCGGCTTTCTCCGCCCACAATTGCTCACAGGAGGATTGCTGGTACTTTTGGATGACCCTGTCGGCGACTGCATCCACAACAGGAAATTGTGCGAACGCCGTGCGTGAGAAGAGGAGCACTGCTACGACAGCCAAACTCAACGGACGCTTCGTCATCATGATCTCGGTGAAAGTAATACGGGTGGGGATCCAAGTCACGAGGCGGCTTCAACATGTTGAATCCAGCCTGAGACCAAGCGTCGGCCTATCGAAACGGAATTTCAGTTACAACCCTGATTGGACGCGGTTCTAACACAGGTTTTCCCAGAGGGACTCGTGTACACGCCTTTGCCATTTCTGGATTTCGACTTTCCGCCGTTGCTGGTCTGAGCGGTTGTAACCCCGTTCTGATTTTTGTTCGCAGTCCACGCCGTTCCGCGATTAGGGTTGTATCCGCCCGCTGCCTGTCCGTTGTTACATACCTTCCGACCCATTGCCGTGGTCGTGCACTCTGCAAATGCGTGTATGGAAAAGCCAAGGCACATAATTGCTATAAGCGTTTTCATTGCCTTCCCCTGATCGCCAAGCCGATGCTGTACGCCCCGCAGTACTGATGCCAGCCACGAGCGCGACCACCTTATTCTTTCCGTCGACGAGCTCGTCACCAGGGTCAAGGCTAGTACTAAAGAGGCAAGGTCGCTATTGGACCTTGGTCCTACATCGCCTGGTGACGTGATGCGCTATGAGACCAAGGTCCGATAGCGGCCAGAAACAACCGCATCTATGATCATGGCGAGCTTGCGAGAGGAGCGATCGCCAATCAGACCGGACGAGCCGAGCAAGGTCAACCGAACGTGCCAATCGATCTGAGCAAAGTGTCCGCGTACCGTTGGCAATTACTTTAATGACGCGAAAAACCTATTTGCAGATACTACTGAGCGGATTCATTTTCATGGAGTGGTCGTCGGTCGTAACCGCACAGGAACTGGAGCCGCGCAGTTACTCAGCGGTTCCTGTCGGAACCAATTTTGTAGTGGCGACCTATGCCCGGTCGACGGGCGATATCTTGTTTGACCCGTCGCTTCCGGTGACAGATCTTCATGCTGACATCAACACCTTTTCACTCGGCTATTCGCACAGCTTTGGTTTATTCGATCACGTCGCAAGCATCGCCTTCCTTGCTCCTTACGCGAATGCGAGCGTAACGGGCAATGTCGAGGGCGCGCCTGGTCATGTGTATCGATCGGGGACCGGAGATGTGCGCTTCAGATTCGCCGTGAATCTTATTGGCGGTCCCGCACTCGACCCGGCGGAATTCTTGCAGCGCAGCCCCGGGAGTACCGTTGGGGCAAGCCTGAGCGTGATTGCCCCTTCGGGGCAGTATTTGCCAACACGCTTGATCAACGTCGGGGCGAACCGGTGGTCGTTCAAACCCGAGATCGGCGTGTCGCACCCATTCAATAACTGGTTTGTCGAAGGTGCTGCGGGGGTCTGGTTCTTTACAGATAACGCCGACTATTACGGTCACCGGAACCGCAGCCAGGACCCGGTACCAGTCTTTCAGTGGCACGTTGGCTATACGTGGCGCCCGGGTTTGTGGTTGGCTGCAGATGCTACTTATTTCCTTGGCGGCCAAACCAGCGTCAATGGCCTTCCGGACCATGATCTGCAACGCAATATCCGTTACGGACTGACTTTGTCCTTTCCACTTTCAGCTCATTGGTCCGGAAAGCTCGCATGGTCGCGTGGACTTACAACGACTAACGGCGGCGATTTTCAGACGATCACAGTTGCGCTTCAATATCGATGGTTCAACCACTGATCATGCGCTCGTGGTGTGGTGGCTATTCGCCTAGCCGGCTGAGCGCTTCACGCATCGGAGCAACTGACACACGTGCTATGCCGTCCAGCGGAGTGCTAAGCTCTTCGATCAAGAAGATTGCGCCCGCGGTCGACAGTGCACAGACCGCAAATGCCGTTACCACCGTTGCATTGCGCCGCGCGAAAAGCCCGAAGGTTCCGAAGATGACGGCAAGCCAAAAAACCAGGATGATCAACAGAGATGACGGCACCGAAGCGTGGGCGTGAAGCAGCGCCAGCCAGCGCGCTGCAAATATGGTGTCGACAAGTTCCAGGGCACGAGCCTTAAGACGGCTTTGTGACGCGTCATTAGGCGTTAATTCTTCGAGCTTGTGCTGGAAATCCTCGGTGCGGCGCAGTGCTTCCGGGCTACCCAGGCGGGCCAGTTGAGTCGAATTCCCTGAGGCAATGATGTCGATGGAATCGGCATAGGTGCGCTTGAGCATGACGCGGAGGTCCTGTGTCTCGGTTCCGTAGTTTGCCAGCGTGCGATCCAGCGTTATGACGTTCGCGGCGTTGTGAACAAGGTCACTGCTTTCGGTATCGAACGCGATTTTCGCCGACGAAACGAGCAATCCGAGCACCAGTGCTGCCAGCGTGGCCACCAGACCGGTTGCCAGCTTGACGACGCTCATCGATTCATCGCTGAGATGGTTCTCAGGAAGACGGTGACGCAATAGAAGACCAACCATTGCGCTCCCGAATACGCAGATAAACACCGCAAAGGCTACGAGGAGGTGGGTCACCGAAGCTTTCTCCATGATCGCGTGAGCGCGGCAATATTGAGCGCGACGCTTGTAAGCCTTGCGGTGCGCACGCGAAATCTGGAACAGTGAGGCAACCAGATCAGGGGTTCGTCACGCGCGGTCATGCTGATGTTCCGTTCGAGTAAAACATGTCTGTTCGCGCCATGTCTCTAGCGCCGGAATCCACCGCCGCGGGCCTCGCCCCGTCCGGCGCCGCCGGCCGGCTGCGCGAAGCGTTGGCTTTGCGTCGCGCCCCTCTGTCGATTTTGCATGTCCTGGTTCAACTGACCATACGAGCCGCCCGTTGAAGCTGCAGTCGGACGCGATTGCACTGGCGTATTGCCTCTGGGAATCGCTTGCGGCTGACTGGGCCGCTGCTGTTGTGCCGCTTGCGCATTCGGCCGCGGTTGCCCCGAACTCGTAGCGGGGGGTGTTGATGGACGTTGTTGCTGATAGGCCTGCGTGTTCTGGTTACGCTGCGCCCCGCTGTTCTGGGTTGAGCTTGCCCGCAAAAAATGGATCCCTTGCTGAGTGTGTAAAACTCACGCAAGGAGGAAGGAAAGATGGGTAATCCGAGAGCTCGATATACGCAGGAATTCATGCTGGAAGCCGTGCGCATG
>NZ_JBSIPA010000493.1:0-4776 GCF_053574605.1 Caballeronia sp. M23-90
TGAAGCTGGTGCTGCCGCCCGCCGTCCTCGCGGCGCTGCCGGGGGCGGAAGTTGCATCGATGACCGTCGCCTGAAGCACGCGCTCATATTCTCATGGCGTTTGCGTAGTTCAGGTTCGGCGCGTGCAGGTATAAGTCACTATGACCGACATGAGCGGCCGACGGCGCCAAACGCTCAGGCGAGCGTTCGCGGAGCCGCCGCCGTCACGTCGATTTGCGATGGCAACAGCTTGAGCTTGTAGAACGCGTCCGCAATGCGCTGCTGATTCGCCAGCGCATCGCGGGAAATGGGTTCGGTCCCATATTTGAGCCGCGTGAGCGCCGTGATGACGATGGGTTGCGGGATGCCCCACAAACGCGAAAACTCCGCCGCCGCCGGTTCGCGGTTCTCCGATATCCAGTGGTCGATGCCACCAATTTCATTGAGCACGGCGCGCAGCACGTCGTCGTTCTTCTGCACATATGTACGCGACGTGAAATAGAACGCGCGGTTCTGGACCACGCCGCTGCCGTCCGCCACGATCCGCGCCTTGCTGGTCGACTGCACGACCGCGAGGAACGGGTCCCATATCACCCATGCATCGACTGCTTTTTGCTCGAAGGCCGCGCGGGCATCGGCGGGAGAAAGAAAGACCGGCGTGATATCGGCGTACTCGATGTTCGCATTCTCCAGCAATCGCAACAGCAGGAAATGCGCGTTCGATCCCTTGGTCAACGCAATGCGCTTGCCCTTCAACTGCGCAACCGACTTTACCGGCGAGTCCTGCTGCACCACGAGCGCCTCGCTTGCCGGCCGCTGCGCAGTCTGACCGTAGTAGACGAACGGCGCCCCTGCAGCTTGCGCAAAAACGGGCGGCGCTTCCCCCACATCGCCGAAATCGATGGAACCCACGTTCAGCGCTTCGAGTTGCGGCGGCCCGGACGGAAACTCGGTCCATTCGACGCGCACGCCCAGCGGCGTCAGCCGGTGTTCAAGCGTTCCACGACCTTTGAGGATGCTGAGCAATCCCTTCTGATAACCAATCCGCAACGACCTCGTGGTTTGCGCGGTATTGCCTTGCGCATGAGCAAGCGGCAACGCGCATGAGGCTGCAAGCGTAAGACCACTTGCTACGAAACGACGGCGACTTGAAGAATGGAAACGATTCATGGATCTGTGGAGACGGTTGCGGGATTGACGCGGGCGGTTGCCGACGCATCGCAAGCATACGGTCGGCTATCCAGCGGGCAAACCAACAAGAAGCGCAATGCTTATTCATTCGTGCCGGATCGACATATCGATATCGAATTTGCTTGGTTCTCAAGCGCCTTTCAAAGGTTTAAGTTGATCGGCGTGTCGCGTTTCTTTCCTCCCTTTTTTCTTGATTCCGAACCATGCCTGATTGGACATTCCTCGCTGCTGCCATCGCGCTCGGCGTGACGCTTGCGTCGCCGGCGAGCCATGCCGCTGAGACGAACGAGTTGCGCATCGGCTTCGTGCCCGGTCCCTATTCCGATGAATTCAAACTCGGCGTTGAACCGGTCTTGCGCCAGAAAGGCTATTCGATCAAGTACGTGGAGTTCAGCACGGGACTGGAGGCGAATCAGGCGGTGTATCGTGGAGAGATCGCCGCCGATGTCATGCAGCACGAGGTCTACCTGAAGTCCTACAACGATCGCAATGGAACGGATCTGGTCGGCGTCGTGCAAGTCCCGACGCCGCCCATGGGCCTGTATTCCAGGAAGCATCACGCGCTGACCGAAGTGAAAGCGGGCACGACCGTCGCGGTCCCGAACGACCCGGTCAATCTGGAACGCGCGCTGAAGATCCTCCAGCAGATCGGCTGGATCAAGATCAAGCCGAACGCCAATCCGGTGGATGTCACCGAGCGCGATGTGATCGCCAATCCGGCGGGAATCAAGATCGTGCCGCTGGAATCGGCGCAGGCGCCACGCGCTCTGGACGATGTGGATTTTGCCGCGATCCAGGGGAATTTCGCGATCTTCAGCGGCTACAAGCTGACCGATGCCCTTGCGCTAGAACAGATGACGCCGCCGTACATCAATCAGGTCGTGGTCAAGGCCGCGAACAAGACTGCTCCGGTGACGCAGGCGATTGTCAGTGCATACCAGTCGCCATCATTTCAGCAAGCGATCCTGAACAACCATTTCTACGATGGCTTCCGCTTGCCCGAGTATTTCGCGCGCAAGCAATAGATTTGCCGCAAGTTGCCAGCCTGAAGAGAAGCCGCGCGTTACACCCCAGCTTGCTAAGATGGCGGCTCTTTTTGCCATTTGAACAACATGGTCACCACGCCCATCACCCCGGCGCTGTTACGCGGCGCTCTCGAATACGAACACACCGGACGGGGCGTTATGCCGCATCGCCTGCCTCAGCGTGCGCGTGTTCAATGCGCCGATCCTCAACTGGCGATGGCCGAGGCGCAGCCCTCGGGCGTACGGCTGATATTCCGCACGCACGCGACGAATATCGAACTCGATGTCCTGCCTACGCGTTATTTGTACGCCGGCGCCCCGCCACGGCCGGCGGGCGTGTACGACCTGCTTGTCGATGGCAAGCTCCTGCGCCAAAGCAGCGCATCCGGTGGCGACATCGTGACGATCGACATGGCGACTGGCACGGCATCGAAGCAATCGGGTCCGGTCGCCACTCTCCGGTTCAACGACCTCCCTGCTCACGACAAGACAATCGCAATCTGGCTGCCGTACAACGAAATCACTGAGCTGATCGCGCTGCGTACCGACGCGAAAATCGACCATGCCGCCGATACCGGACGAAAGGTCTGGCTGCATCATGGAAGCTCGATCAGCCATGGTTCGAACGGCGACAGCCCCACCTCGACATGGCCTGCGCTCGCCGCCTCCCTCGGCGGCGTGGAGCTGATCAATCTCGGCTTCAGCGGCAGCGCATTACTCGACCCGTTCACCGCGCGAGCGATGCGCGACACACCCGCCGATCTGATCAGCCTGAAAATTGGCATCAACCTGGTCAACACCGACCTGATGCGCCTGCGCGCGTTCACGCCGGCGGTGCACGGCTTTATCGATACGATCCGCGATGGTCATCCGGCCACGCCGCTGCTGATCATCTCGCCGATCCACTGCCCGATACACGAGGACACGCCCGGCCCTGGCGCGTTCGACCTCACCGCGCTTGCAGGCGGCAAGGTTTCGTTTCGCGCGACGGGCGACCCTGCCGAGCGCACGTCCGGGAAACTGACGCTGACCGTCATCCGCGATGAACTGCAGCGCATCGCAGAGCAACGCGCCGCCACGGACCCCCATCTTCATTATCTCGACGGACTCGCGCTCTACGGTCAAGCCGATTTCGCCGAGCTGCCGCTGCCGGATCAACTGCATCCGGATGGCCGCACGCATCGGCGCATGGGCGAACGGTTTGCGAAGCTCGCGTTCGGGCGTGATGGTTTGTTTGGCATCGAGTAATCGACGCCACACGCCTCCGCGCTTGCGATTTAACTACGCCGTTTCTTCGACAACACGATGGTCTCGAAGAGCTCATAGTCCGCGGTCGGCGTCTAGTCGGCGCCGGGCGCGTGATAGTAGTTCATCGTGATCGTCGTATTGCCATGCCGTGTGCCGGGATCGTGATCGAATACCGCGATGCCGTAGCCCGTTCCCGTATCGCGCTGAGCCGACCAGATTGCGTCTTCCAGTGCATCGGCCGGGCGGCGCAAGAACGTATTGGCCGACGTGCCGGGTATGGGGCGATTCGGCTTGGTGAAGATTTGCGCCTGCGGGTTGCCCGTGCCGGCATCGAGCCCGTAGACATCGAGCGGCGCGCTCGTGCCGCCGCCACCGAGAATCAGGTGAACAGTACCGTGCGATGTATCGATAGGTTCGTTCGCGCGGCGAGCCGTCGCGACGGGTTTCGGCTGCAGCGTATCGACGCGCTCGCCGGTGACCGCATCGAATCCTGCATGGTGATTGCAGCCGCGCACCGGATGGCTGCGCTCGTAGTCGTGATCGTGGCCGCACAGCACGAGGTCGACGCCGTATTGATCGAAGAGCGGCAGCCATGCTTCCCGAATGCCTTTGTCCGACCCGTTGCCCGTCTTCGATGAACTCAGCGCATCCTGATGCATCTGCACGATGATCCAGTCGATGTCGTCGTCATCGGCCGCATGGCGCAAGGTCTTTTCGAGCCAGCGCGTCTGCTCACCCTTGCTGTAGCCGCGTATGTAGAACGAGGTGCCGGGTTCGACTGGCGGATTGCCGGTGCTCGCGGCCGGCACCAGCGGATTGGGCCCGGCCACGAAAGCCGCGGCGTCCTGATAGACGACATCGTCTGCATCCAGCGATACAAACAGGATCGAACTCACACGAAAGCTGTACCAGCGGCCGCGAAAACGCGTGCCGTTGTCGGGCAGTGTGTAACGTGTGAGATACGAATCGAAGCCCTGCTCGCCGTTGTGGAACTCGACCTCATGATTGCCCGGACAAGGCATCCACGGCCGATTGGCCGCCGACGTCTGCGCGTTGTTGCCGAAATCTCGCCACACTTCCGGTTGATGCGCCGGGTTGAGGTTGGCGTAGCAAAGATCGCCGTTGAGCAGATGAAACAACGGCTGGAAGCGCTCGACGGCTTGCACGGCAAAACGGCTTTGCGGCGATGTCAGCACCCAGCCGGTGTTGGCCGCCGACGTCTGCGCGTTGTTGCCGAAATCTCGCCACACTTCCGGTTGATGCGCCGGGTTGAGGTTGGCGTAGCAAAGATCGCCGTTGAGCAGATGAAACAACGGCTGGAAGCGCTCGACGG
>NZ_JBSIPA010000494.1:0-4755 GCF_053574605.1 Caballeronia sp. M23-90
TGTGGTCGCGGCTGAAGTAGTTGAAGGTGCCGCGCGGCAAGACGGCGAAGGGACAGCCGCTGCCCAGCACGGCGTTCCGTCCGATCCCGCCGAATCCATTCCGTTGCTGCTCAGTGCACGGGCGCATCCGGTGCAGGTCGGTTTCGTCAACGACCGCATGTTCCTGGTCAATGCGAGTCTTGGTCTCTATCCGAAATTGCTGGAGGATCGTGAGTTGTACAAGCAGCAGTTCGGGCGAAGCCGTCTGATCGCGCTTTGGTCGGCAGCCGTCACCCTGTTGCGCCGGCATCGGCATTTGCGTCTGCACATAGAGCACGATGGCACAATGCAGGAAATCCGGACTTCGACACTATTTGTCGGCAACAATCGCCTGCAGCTCGAACAAATCGGCATGGCCGAAGCGCCGCTGCTGGAACGCGGGTTGCTCGCCGCTATTGCACCGCGCGCCGTCGGGCGGCTTGCGCAAATTGGAATCACGCTGCGCGGCGCGACGGGCAGGATGAGCGACGCCGATAACGTTGTCAGCTTTGCGTTCAGGCACATCACGGTGACGCATCCGTCGAAGCGCCGCCGTCTCGTGAAGATCGCAACCGATGGCGAAGTGACCTGGATGAACATGCCGCTCGATTTCCGCATCGCCCCGGAGCCGCTGTATTTGCTGAAACCCGAGGCCGATGTCGCCAACGCCAATCGCTCATGACCCTGCTGTTGCAAATTTCTGATCCTCACTTCGGCACTGAACAACCGCCGGTCGTGGACGCATTGCTGCGTCTCGCCGACACCCATCGCCCGGATCTCGTGGTCATGTCCGGTGACATCACGCAGCGAGCACGGCGTGCGCAGTTCAGCGCGGCTCGCGCTTTCGTCGATCAATTCGGCGCCACACCGTTCGTGATCGTGCCCGGCAATCACGACATTCCGCTCTATAACGTTTTCGCCCGCGCGATGCATCCGTATGCAAATCATCGGCGGGTGTTCGGGCATGATCTCGAACCCGTGTACGAATCGGATGCGCTGCTCGTGATCGGCGTGAACACGACGCGTCCTTACCGTCATAAGGATGGCGAAGTTTCAGTGCAACAAGCCGAGCGTGTGGCGCGGTTGCTCGAGCGCGCGGCGCCCGGGCAACTGCGCGTGGTCGTCACGCATCAGCCGGTTCTCGCCGCGCGTGCGAACGACGTGCATAACCTGTTGCACGGCCGCCCGCATGCGGTTCAGCGTTGGGCTAAGGCGGGTGCCGATCTGATCTTGGGCGGACATATTCATTTGCCATACGTGCTGCCTTTGCATGCCGCCTACAAGGATCTGCCGCGGCGCATGTGGGCGGTGCAGGCGGGGACATCGCTGTCTTCGCGCGTTCGCGGAGCGGTGCCGAATTCGGTGAATCTTATTGAATACCACGATGTATCGGCTGCAGGCGAACGGCGCGCCGTCATCGAGCGATGGGACTTCAATAGCGAGCGTGTATCGTTTGAACCGGTCACGCGGCACGAACTCGATTTCAGCACAGAAACGCTCGACGATTCTCTCGCCACGCTTTCATGAGTCAGCCAGATCCGAGATACGCCGAGTTGATTCATGCGGCGCATGTTGCGGGCGAGCATGCGCTCGCGGTGTACGGCGTGATGCTCCTGGTCGCAATCATTGCGGTGCTCGGCGCATGGCGGCTCGTGCAGCGCTACGGTTTGCCGCGTGAACAGGGCGGGTTGTCGCCGCGCGTCTTGCTCGTGCTCCATCTTGTAGTGAGCTTTGCGATCATCGTCGGGGCGGCTGCGCTCTTTGCCGGCATTGCCGACGAAATTGGCGACGGTGAGACACTCGGTTACGCAGACCAGGCTTTCGCCGATGGCATCGCCCAAGGTGTTCCGATCAGCGTGATCCGGATCTTTGCACGCGTTACGCATCTTGGCGATCCGTGGCTGCTCGCGCTCTGGTGCGTGCTGGGCGCGGCTTTGCTGGCGCTGCGCGGCAAGGTTGCGATCGCGATCGGGTTTGTGATCGCGATCGCCGGCAACGGTGTCCTGAACACCACGCTCAAACGCATCTTCGAACGCGTGCGGCCGGTGCACGACCGGGAGATCGCCACTGCCGATGGCTGGAGTTTTCCCAGCGGGCATGCATCGGGATCGCTGGTGACCTACGGCATGGTCGCTTATGTGCTGGTGAGCGTCATGCCCGCACGTTGGCGTTTGCCGGCCGCCATCGTGGCAACGGTGATTGCCGTCACGACCGCGAGCAGCCGCGTGTTCCTGCGCGTGCATTTCGCGAGCGATGTATTGGCCGGTTTCGCCTCGGGTACGGCGTGGCTGGTGGCGTGTATCGTCAGCATCGAACTCATGCGCCGGTACTGGCGCACCCGTCAGGGTTGAGGATATATCGAGAGTTCCGGGAAACCCGTGCCGGAATCGAACTCGCGTGAAAAGCGGAAACCGTCGAGGCTGACGAGCAGGATTTCTGCCGTGGTCCTGACAATGCATCCCGCCGATACATGGCCGCCGTACACACGGCCTGCGGAATCCGAAACGGACATGTGGAGGTGCGCGCCATCGGGACCAAGTGAACCGGCCAACGTCAGGATTTCGAGGTCGCAGTCGAGGAGCGCGGGTTGATCGATACCGGCATAACGCAGGTTCGCCACGCTCAGGCTGCCAACACC
This sequence comes from Caballeronia sp. M23-90, assembly GCF_053574605.1. NCBI lineage: Bacteria > Pseudomonadati > Pseudomonadota > Betaproteobacteria > Burkholderiales > Burkholderiaceae > Caballeronia > Caballeronia sp. M23-90. Next base: position 2,657 of record NZ_JBSIPA010000494.1, read on the forward strand.
CTGAATCACGAACGCCGCGCCCAGCGCCTTGTTTCGTGCGAGGGATTCGAGCGTGTTGCGCAGGTCGTCGCCCGGGACGAGACGCGCAGGAAGGGTTTGCATGAGTAGATTTTCGCGTGTCTGCAGATGCGTCAATGATGGCATGATGAATCCGGTTTTGCCCGCACTTCAACCTAAAGAGCCACCATGACGACAGAACTCCATATCCTCGCCTGGGCGCTGGTGCTTGCGCTGATCCAGGTGTTGCTGCCATCGGTATTGCGCAGCCGCGAGACCGGTCTTGGCTATAACGCCAGTGCTCGCGACAAGCCGGCAGCGCCGCCCGGCAAGTTGACCGGCAGACTCATGCGCGCGCAAGCCAATCTGTTCGAGACGCTGCCTGTTTTCGCCATCGCCATCCTGATTACGCATATGGTTGGCCGCGAAGGCCCGTTGACGCTCACGGGCGCGTGGCTCTACATCATTGCGCGGGTCGTGTACGTGCCCGTATATGCAGCGGGAATTCCGTTCCTGCGCTCGCTCATCTGGGTCGTTTCGCTGTTCGGCATCATCCTTATTCTTGTTCCCATCATTTGAAGTCATCCACACCGGAGTCCAGTTCATGACCGACTTGTTGTCCACCATCGACGTGGAAACCGCGCCGAATCCCGAGTTCGCCGTGATCCTCATGCACGGCCTGGGCGCCGATGCCAACGACTTCATCCCGCTCGTGCCGGAGTTGCGCCTGGGCGATCTGCCTGCCGTGCGCTTCGTGTTTCCCAACGCGCTCGAAATGCCGGTGACGGGCAACAACGGCTACGTGATGCGCGCGTGGTATGACATTCTTTCGTTCGATGGCGTGAACCGCCGCGTCGATGAAGCCGGTCTCAAGGCCTCCTGCGACCGCATTCGCGATCTGATCGCACGGGAAAACGAACGGGGCATCCCGACATCGAAGATCTTCCTTGCAGGCTTCTCGCAAGGCGGCGCGATGACTTATACAGCGGGCCTGACACATCCTGAGAAGCTTGCCGGCCTGATCGTTTTGTCGGGTTATGTACCGTCGCCGGGTCTGATCGATGCCGCCTTTAGCGAAGCAAACCGCGAGACGCCGATCTTTGCTGCGCACGGCACGCAGGACCCGGTTCTTCCGCTGGAACTGGCCGTGCAGGGACGCGACTTCGCGCTGTCCCACGGCTGCAAGATCGAGTGGCATCAATATCCGATGCCGCACTCGGTCTGTGCCGAAGAAGTGGAAGCATTGCGCGCGTGGTTCGGCGCGCAACTGAGCCATTAAAGCGCTTTGAAGAAAGTTTTTTTGTACAGGTCGAGCATGCCGGCGGCATCCACGCCGATGCACACGGATTGCGCCGGACGATCATCCCAGTCCGGCGCAGGCGCCTTCATGGTCGTCGGTTTCTGGATTGTTTCGCCGATTGCGATGCCGCTTGTCACTACCCGTACGGGACCATTGCGCACGGTGTAGAGGTGGGGCGCGAGCACGTACGCCACCGCAGACGAATCGTGGACGTATATCCCTTCGAGTCCTGCGCTGTCCTTGTGGAATTGCGCATAGTGACGCGAGACGTCCCACACGAAACGGCCGGCATCGCCCTGGTCGACAAATCCGGCGAGCCAATCGTTGGGCATGATGGTCTCCTGCGTCACGTCCAGGCCAACCACGGTCACGGGCCAGGGCGCGCCGAGCACGATATCGGCGGCATCGGGATCGCACATGATGTTGGCTTCGGCCGCCGGCGACACATTGCCGAGCACGCCCGCCGTTCCAAATGCGCCGCCCATGATCACGACCTGCTTCACGAGCGTTGCAATCTCCGGATCGGCTTCGAGTGCGAGCGCGAGATTCGTCAGCGGACCGACCGCGATCAGCGTCACTTCACCGGGCTGGGCCCGTATGGTATCGATAATGAATCGATGCGCCGAACGCTCGTCCAGCAATGTATCGCCGGGTTCGCCGAGTTCGATATTGCCCAGCACGCCCGCCGTTCCAAATGCGCCGCCCATGATCACGACCTGCTTCACGAGCGTTGCAATCTCCGGATCGGCTTCGAGTGCGAGCGCGAGATTCGTCAGCGGACCGACCGCGATCAGCGTCACTT
>NZ_JBSIPA010000495.1:0-4746 GCF_053574605.1 Caballeronia sp. M23-90
TTTTGACCAAGCTCGACGAAGCCACGAACCTGGGCGGCGTGATCGATACCGTGATCCGCTACAAGCTGCCGGTGCATTACGTATCGACCGGACAGAAGGTCCCGGAGAACCTGTATGTCGCGACCAACCGCCGCTCGCGGGCTGCATTTTGACCAAGCTCGACGAAGCCACGAACCTGGGCGGCGTGATCGATACCGTGATCCGCTACAAGCTGCCGGTGCATTACGTATCGACCGGACAGAAGGTCCCGGAGAACCTGTATGTCGCGACCAAGCGCTTCCTGATCAAAAGCGCGTTCTGCATTCCGCGCGACGGCTCGCCATTCGTGCCGCAAGACGACGACGTGCCGCCGCTCCTCTCCGCGCTCTCCGCGCGCGCTTCCACCGAACTGCATGAGGTTCACTTTGGATAAGTTCGTGTCCGATCAGGCTGAAGGCTTGCGCCGTCTGCTGACGCGCAACAGCTCGCGGGTGGTGGCCGTGTGTGGCGCGCCGGCGGGCGGAATAGGCGGTACGGGAAATACATCGACGGTCGTCAACCTCGCTGCCGCGCTTGCTGCGCAAGGCAAGGACGTGCTGGTGATCGATGAACGGCAGAACGCGTTGTCGGCGAGCCGGTTGGCCAACGTACCGTCCACGGGCGCACTTGGCGCCGTGCTGGGCGGCAAGCGCTTCTTGCAGGACGCAGTCACGCGCACGCCGTTCGGCTTTTCGATGATCGCCGCGCCCCGCGACGAACGCATCAGCCACGACGCCGCGCATTACCGGGTTTTGCTGGATGGACCCGCTGATATCGTTCTCATCGACACACAACCGGATCGTAGCGGCGCGTTGTCCACGCTCGCCGCGCAAGCGCACGACTTCGTGATCGTCACACGCGTGGCTCCCGCCGCGATCACCGAGGCGTATGCATGCATCAAGCGCCTGCATTACGCGCACGCCATCTCGCGCTTCCGGATCGTGGTCAACCACGTGAAGAACGCCGCCGATGCGCAAATCGCCTTCGATAACCTCGCCGGTGTCGCCAGCCGCTACCTTGCCGTGCAGCTCATGCCGGCCGGTTGCGTGGCGGAAGATCCGCGTGTGGCGAGGGCGCATGAACTGTCGCGCTGCGCAGTCGAAGCATTTCCGACGACCGCCGCCGCCCGCGATTACCGCCACATCGCGGCCGACCTGCAGTATTGGCCGATGCCAGAAAGTTCGCACTTCGAATGGCCGGCGCAAGCCGTCCATAGGGAAACGCCACGCAATATCGAGCGTTCGATCAACCCGGGAGCGACCTCGCGCCGCACCGAAACAACGTCGCCGGAGTTCGCAATGCGTAGCCCGGCGGCGGTGTGACGAAGCAAAGAAGGAACAAAGGTGAATGCGATGTATAACGCCCAGGGAAAACTGTCACAAGCCGAGGTCCTGACCCGCTACGCGCCGCTCGTGCGCCGGCTGGGTCTGCAACTGGTCGCGAAAATGCCGGCCAGTGTGGATCTCGACGATCTGATCCAGGCAGGCATGATCGGTCTGCTCGACGCCGCCAGCCGCTACAAGGAAGACCAGGGCGCGCAGTTCGAGACATACGCGAGCCAGCGGATTCGTGGCGCGATGCTCGACGAACTGCGCGCCAACGACTGGCTGCCGCGCAGCATGCGCAAGACGTCGCGCGAGGTCGAATCGGCGGTACACAAGGTCGAGCAGCACCTTGGCCGGTCGGCGAGCGAACAGGAAGTCGCCGAGCACCTCAACATGCCGCTCGACGAATACCAGACCATGCTGCAGGATCTGCACGGCAGCCAGTTGATCTATTACGAAGACTTCGACCGGTCATCGGATGACGAACCGTTCCTCGACCGTTATTGCGTCGATAAAGCCGATCCGTTGTCCGCATTGCTCGACGGCAGTTTGCGTTCGGCGCTGGTCGAAGCCATCGACAAACTGCCCGAGCGCGAAAAGCTGCTGATGAGCCTCTATTACGAGAAGGGCTTGAATCTGCGTGAAATCGGCGCAGTGATGGAAGTCAGCGAATCGCGCGTGTGCCAGTTGCATAGCCAGGCGGTTGCTCGGTTGCGCGCGAAGTTGCGCGAACAGGCCTGGTCGGGCGTGGAAGCCTGACGGTCAGGGGGCGGCTTTTTCTGAGCCGCTTCAAGAAGGTTCGAAGTCCGCGCCTTCGGCAAACACCGTTCGGCCTTTGCCGAGTGCCTTCGCCCGGTACATAGCACGATCCGCCGCGCGCATCAGCACGGCGATATCGGTGTAGATGGGTTTCAGGTCCGGCGAGATCAGGCATGCGCCAATACTCGCCGATACATTCACCACCCGGTCCTGCACCGACGTCATTTCCGCCAGCACCGCGTGAATTCCGTTCGCGACCGTATGCACCGCGTGGCTGCCCGTCACGTGACGCGCGAGGACCACGAATTCGTCGCCGCCGAGACGCGCGACCGTATCGGTGGTCCGCACACGGCGTAACAGCGAATCAGCAAAGGTTCGCAGCACGACGTCGCCAACTTCGTGGCCGTAGGTATCGTTGACTTCCTTGAAGCCATCGAGATCGATCAGCAACAACGCCGTCGCGCCCTCCTGTCCCGTCGATATCGCCGTCACCGCCCGTCCGATGGTTTGTTCCAGTGCGTACCGGTTGCTCAATCCGGTGAGCGGATCGGTGCCTGCCCGGAGCGCGAGATCGCGGTTCGCGCTGCCGAGCCGGCCGACCAGCACACTCAGATATACCGATGCCGCCAGCACACTCAAGCCAATGCCAAGCGCCGCCGGCCGGTTGAGACGCCACCATGGCTGAAGCATGGATAGTGCGACGATTCCGGCCAGTGCCGTAACGCACGACAACGCCAGCGTCCGCTTCCCATAACGCCCTCCTGCGCCGATCAGGAACAGGAAAATGGCCCAGAGCATAGGCAGCGCGAGCGGGCCGCCGGCGGCAAGAATCAGGGCGAGGAGCGCCTGATCCGCGATCGTGGTGATAGCAAGACGCACGTCCGAATGACGCGGCATCCCGCCGATGATCACCCGGCTGGCCACGCCATAAACCAGATACAACGCGAGCACGCGAAAGCATGCGGTCGCCGCAGGAGAAGGATCGAACCACGCGAACGCGCCATACGCCACGGCCGCGAGTCCGCCGAGTGCGACTCGGAGCGTTGCCTGCTCCCTTTCCGGATCGCGATGCGGAGACCAGACATAGCCGCGCGGCCGCTGCACGGGGTCATGCGAATGCCCCATTCTGTGTCCCTTTTTTTATGGTTTAGTGGTTTAAACCGACGTTTTCTACAGTGGCTGCGTAGTGCGCAACCGCAATCCTACTGCGTTGATGCGCGCTATATGCAAAGGGAAATTGGGGTGCGGATGGAGGGTGGATGGGATTTTGGGCGGGAGTATATGGGTCAATGGCGGGGGTGGCTCTGGTTTCGGCCTGGTTGGGTGGTCGAGGGGTTGTTAAACGGCTCGCGTTTCTGCGAAGCGTGGAGGCGAGTTTCGGCTTGCCCGGCGGACGCGCCTACTTAACTACGCACGTTTTCCTCAATCCGATGCAGGAAATGGTTTATTCCTCTGGCACCTCCAACTGCCGATGCGATATCGGACGTCGATTCACTGACGGAATCTATGGTCCGCTCTCCCGTGTCCTTACGACCAATTGGATTTTGATCAGAAAGCGTGGGCGACAGGAAAGCCAATCCAGCAGAGCGAAATCAAGGAAGGCCCATCTAAGCGAGGCGCGGCATTTGCGAATGACCCGCGACGACAGTCGACACCAACGCTTCTGCGCTGGCGGCACTTGGAATGCGTTTGGAGCTGAATGTGATCCTGGAATGACCAGGAAACTCGATTTGCGCTAAATCTTGGTGCGCCCGGCTGGGATCGAACCAGCAACCCCTGCCTTCGGAGGGCAGTACTCTATCCATTGAGCTACGGGCGCATATGAGCAAGGGGCACCGCGTTCCATATACAAAATCATGGAGGCAGGACCGCTGCGAGTCCGAAACAATACCTGTTTTCGTCCGATTCGTCCATCGCAAGGGTTGGAAGGCCCGACCCTCGTCCTTCGCAACATCCCTGCAAAAACCCCGAAAATCCGGGTTAACACGCGCTGCGACAAGCCTTTGCGGGTATGCCGTCACGTAAACGTTCCGTCTATAATCGACCGTGCTGGCGAAAACGTTTAAAAGTATTCGAGAGATCTACCCCTGCTGTCACGCTGTCGCTGGACCGACTCACAAATAAAAAGGGAGACGAGACGAGCATGAGTGAAGCACCCCACGGAGTCCCGATCAAAACGCCAGGCCAACTCATCGCGGCAATCGTCGCCGGGTTCGCCATTCCGATCGTCGTGATCGTCCTGCTGGCCGTCTACGTCAACAACACGACCCGCACTGGCGCCGGTACCGATTCCCTGTCGGACGCCGCCGTCGCCGAGCGTATCGCCCCGGTCGCGCAAGTCGATATCCGCGACGCCAACGCCCCGCGCGTCTACAAAACCGGCGAGCAGGTATTCAAGGCGGTCTGCACGACCTGTCACACGGCCGGTGTTGCCGGCGCGCCGAAGTTCGGCAACGCGGGCGACTGGGCGCCGCGCATTGCGGAAGGCTACGACACGCTGCTTCACAACGCCCTCAACGGCAAAGGCGGCATGCCCGCTCGCGGCGGCACGAGTCCCGACGACTATAGCGACTTCGAAATCGCCCGGGCAGTCGTCTACATGGCCAACGACGGCGGCGCAAAATTCGCCGAACCCGCGCAACCA
>NZ_JBSIPA010000496.1:0-4740 GCF_053574605.1 Caballeronia sp. M23-90
TGGACATCGTGATGCCGCGCGCGCCGGCATCACGGTGTCCACGCTCAAGGAAGCCGAGCAATTCTTCGCGGCCGGCTTCAGCGACATCCTGTATGCGGTGGGCATGGTTGCATCGAAGCTGCCGCGTGCATTGGCGTTGAAGCAATCTGGTTGCGATTTGAAACTGATCGTCGATAACCTCGAATCGGCGCGAGGCGTCGCGGAGTTCGGCCGTTTGCACGGCGTGAGCTTTGAGGTGTGGATCGAAATCGATACCGACGGCCATCGCTCCGGCGTCAAGCCCGGCGAGGCGCGCTTGATCGATATCGGCCGCGCCTTGCATCAGGACGGCGCGCGCCTGGGCGGCGTGCTGACGCACGCGGGATCGAGCTACGAACTGAACACGCCGGATGCACTCGCCGCGCTCGCCGAGCAGGAGCGCGCCGGTTGTGTGCAGGCCGCCGAGCGCCTGCGCGAAGCGGGTTTGCCATGCGATGTCGTCAGCGTCGGCTCTACGCCGACCGCCCTCGCCGCGCGTCACCTTGAAGGCGTGACCGAAGTTCGCGCGGGCGTGTATGTGTTCTTCGATCTCGTGATGCGCAACGTGGGCGTATGCAATACGGCCGATCTGGCGCTGAGCGTGCTGACCACGGTCATCGGTCATCAGGCGGATAAAGGCTGGGCCATTCTCGATGCCGGCTGGATGGCGATGAGCCGCGACCGCGGCACGGCGAAGCAGACGCATGACTACGGCTACGGCCAGCCATGTACGCTCGACGGCTCGCCGCTTGAAGGCTACACATTGACCGGCGCAAACCAGGAACATGGGATCCTGGCGAACACGGGTCATCCGGACGGAGACATCACCGCGCGTTTGCCGGTCGGCACGCGGCTTTTGATCCTGCCGAACCATGCCTGCGCGACCGGCGCGCAATACCCGGCTTATCACGCGCGTAGGGGCGCGGACGAGATCGAAGTGTGGGACCGGTTTTACGGCTGGTGAGGCGGCGCTTGCCTCGTCAGACGAGCTACCGGAAAACGCTTTAATCGTTCGCCCGCGAGCAGTTCCAGGCAAACGGCGGTCAAACCCCCGCCAAATTTGTGACAGAAGGTCAACAGACAACTTTTTGTCCGACTATACTTGCTGCCTTTCTGACTTCCTGGCTTGCCCGCATCGCTTGCCTTAGGCCGATGCCACACGGCAGCAACGAAGCCAAAGTTTTGCCATGACTGAAAAGCGCCGCCGTCCCAGCCTGATATCCCGCTACGCCCTGATTGCTGCAACGATTGGCGGTATCGCGGGATTGTTTGCGTGGACCGGCGGATGGATTCATTGGCCACATGATCAGCAGACGCTTACATCGGCCCGGTTGATCGATGCCTTCGAATCCGATACAAGCCCGCACCCCGGCTTCCGCCGCAATCATGCGAAGGGTGTATGCGTGAGCGGTCGCTTCGAAAGTAACGGCAACGGCGCGCAGCTTTCTCGAGCGAGCGTGTTCGAGCGGGGCACGGTCCCGGTGGTCGGGCGCTTGTCGGCGCCGGGTTTCGACCCGACGCAAGAAGACGATACCGCGATGGTCCGCAGCTTTGCCCTGCGCTTCACCTTGAGCCACGGCGAGCAATGGCGCACCGCGATGAACTCCGTGCCGATCTTCGCCGTCAGCACACCGGAAGCGCTGTATGAGCAGTTGGCCGCGTTGCGGCCGGACGCCGCGAGCGGCCGCGTCGCCCCCGCGAAGATGGAGATGTTTCTGGAAAAACACCCTGAAACAAGGGCTTTTCACGAATGGCTGGCAAGTCACCCGGCGTCATCGAATTTTTCCAACGCCAGTTATTTCAGCATCGACGCGTTCAGGTTCACCAACGCCCAAGGCAACACGCATTTCGTTCGATGGAGCGTCGTGCCCGACGCGGCATACCAGCCCGTCAGCGCAACCGATGCGCGCGATCCGGACTTCCTCGCGCACGACCTGAGCAAGCGCCTCGAGCGCGGTCCCGTGCGCTGGCATCTGATGATCACGCCAGCCGCGCCCGGCGATCCGACGAACGACGCCACCCGCGTCTGGCCGCAAGAGCGGGAGCTGCATCGCGTGGATGCGGGTGTGGTGGTGATCGACAGGGCGGAATCGCAAATCGATGGAGCATGCCGCGATATCAACTTCGATCCGCTGATCTTGCCGGCTGGAATCGGACCGTCGGACGATCCTCTGCTGGCCGCGCGCTCGTCGGCATATTCGGTTTCTTTCAACCGCCGTACACAAGAAGAAGCGCAGGCGGCGCAAGCGGGAAACTCACGCCGCTAGACCCGTACGGCAAGCTGGACGGGTATGCGGCGAAACGCCCGATTGCAAGTTAAACTACGCGGTTCGTTTCACGCAGCTCTCGCGTGCATGCTGCTGGCAGCATCCGGACAAGACACTGGTACCAGGAGATATTCGTTCGATGAACGGTGCAGACTTACCAAGCATGCTTCCCGAAATGCTGCCGCGCTTGTGGGCCTTTGCGCTGCGCATATCGGGCGACCGGCACGACGCCGAGGATCTCGTCCAGCGTGCGTGCCTGCGCGCGCTCGAACGGGCGCATCAATTGCAGCCCGATACGGCCCCGTTGAGCTGGATGTTTTCGATTGTTCATTCCACCTGGATCAACGAATTGCGGGCGCGAAGCGTGCGCAAACGTTCGAGCATGGACTGGGACGACGACTTCCTGGAGAACATCGCCGACCCGGTCGACAAAGGCCCGGAAACGCAGCTCATGCACGGCCAGATCATCAGCGCCGTGGAACGCCTGCCCGAAGCGCAGCGCGTGGTGATGCTGCTGGTCGCAGTCGAAGGGCTGAGTTACCAGGAAGCTGCAGATGTACTCGAGGTTCCTATCGGAACCGTCATGAGCCGCTTATCGCGCGCACGGCAAGCAGTCGGCGCGCAGTTCGGCACGCACGAACCGAAGCCAAAAGCCTCGGCGACGCGAAAGGACTCAATCGCATGAAAACCGATGAAGTAATGTTGATGGCGTATGTCGACGGTGAACTGCCGCCCGACCAGCGCCATGAAGTCGAGGAACACATTCGCGCGTCAGCCGAGGCGGCAGAGCTGGTCGAGTTGCTGAAGGCGTCGCGCGTGGATTATCGGGGCGCGTTCGCCGGGCAAAAGTTGCCGCCCGTACCGGATTCGCTTACGCAGAAGATTGAAGCGATGGCACGCGGGCATGCCGCGCCCGCAGTCAATGACAACGCCGTTCCCTCGTCAGCCGGCGGGCCCGTTCGCTCGCGTATGCGCTCCGTTCCCGCGTGGCTTGCTGCTGCCTGTGTAGCAGGCGCGTTCTGCGGCGGCTTGTTCGTGCGGCTCGGTCCTCTTTTGGACCACGGCCCATCCGGTTCGATGGCCGCAAGCAATCTCTCGCCGTGGGTTCAGGCCGCCACGGGTTACCAGAAGCTCTATACCCGCGACACGCTGGCCTATGTCAGCGAGACGCCGGAGACATCCTCGAAAACGGTCGACGACATCCGTCGTGAAGACGGGCTTGCATTGCGCATCCCGGATTTGCACAGCGCCGGCCTGACGTTCAAGACCGTGCAGCGCCTGCGTTTCAACAACAAGCCGCTCGTTCAGATCGTGTATCAACCTGAGAAGGGTGAACCCGTCGCGCTTTGCGTGATGAAGGACGTGAAACCGGATCAGGCGGTGGCAGGTCAGGACGTCGATTCCATGCAGGTGGTGACCTGGCGTCAGGCCGAACTGAGCTACGCGCTGATCGGCAAACCCGACGGCGTGGACCTGAATGCGCTCGGCAAACAGATCTCGAACCGCGAGGTGGAGCAGCTTTTCAGCGATTCGACGTCCGTGGTGCTTCCGGGCTCATCGGCTGGCTGAATTTCCGCAGTCAACACGTCATGGTCATCCAAATTCGCGGCGTTTCTCTGGTATGACCATCGAACGTGTGGTTTGCACGAAACAACGTTTAAGCGTCCGCACCAAATCGCAGTTACACTTGTTACAAGTCCCGCCGGTGCTGGAAAAGCGTGTTTCGGGATCATCGATTTAATTTTGCGCGCATGGAATTTCGGCGCAACCCTGGGTGTTCTTCTTTTAGTACGGGTATAACTTGAGGCCGTCGTTGGGTTGCCGCATTCGTGTGAACTGGCGATTCTCCTGTGAACCATGTAATCGAATATCCCTGTCAAGCCCCTCGCCGGAGCCGCAACAGGTGGTTGTGCTGGTTGTACGGGTGAGCCGGCTTGGTTATAAATAAGCCCTTAGGAACTGTGAAGAAACAGTAGAGTCCTCAAAGGTCGATTGCAATTCCAAATGAGTGTGTTTTTTCATTGGGAAAATGCAATCAAGGGCACGAGAGAAACAAAAACATAAATCATCAGCGAAAGCGAACTGCTTAAGTCTTATGAAATCGGACGATACCCTGCTGATGGCCTACGTGGATGGCGAACTGCCGTCACACGAACGCGAGGAAGTGGAGCGCGAACTGCGCACCTCTCCCGACGTGGCTGAGCGCGTCGCGCTCTTGCAGGCTTCGCGGTTGCCTTATCGCGATGCATTTGCCGGACAGAAGCTGCCACCGGTTCCCGCCAGCCTGACGGCGAAGATCGAGGAAATGGCCCGAGCGGCCAAGGCCAGGACCGATGTCAGCGTGAATGATCCCGTGGTGGAACATGCGCCCGGAAGTCCTGCGTCATCGACCATTCGTTCGCGGCTGCGCATTGCGCCCGCGTGGCTTGCCGTGGCGTTTCTCGGCGGCGCGTTA
>NZ_JBSIPA010000497.1:0-4737 GCF_053574605.1 Caballeronia sp. M23-90
TCCTGGCCGAACGCTTTTCCCGCGAGGTGCGCGCGCAGAACGTCGGCGCGCTGATTGCACGTCTGGGCGATACCGTCAATGCAATGCTCGACCTTCGCCAACGCGCCGCCGATCAAAGTTTCCTGCGCTACCGGCTGCACGAGGTGAACAACGACGTCCGTGTCGTCGTGCCCGAAGTGCTCTGGGATTTATGCAGCGGTACCGCGCTTGTTACCCGATCAGTGCGTAGTGTGCCGTTATCGGACGTGGCTGCGTTGCGCGCTCACGGCATCGAACCGGTCGATCTGATCGCAACGTGGATCGAGGCGTTCTTCGAGATCGCGCTGGGCGAGGGCGTCTATCACGCCGGTCTTGAAGCGGCGGGGGCGGCGGTCAGCATCGAGCCGGATACGTTCGGCCGGCTGGTGCTCGATGGCGACTCGCCGCTCACTTTTTTCGCGGCCCATGAACGCAGTTTCCTGGTCACCGGATCTGATGCGCTTTTGCGAGGCGACCACAAGGCGGCGGCGCGCGAACACATGCGCCACGGCACGCCCGGCAAGCACGATGGGCACGAAACCCAGCAGACGGTGCGGGTCGAGGCGACGTACCGGCGGGAGGCAGAGCGTTTTGCCGGCGATGCACCCCGCCACCGCACCGTCTCCGATCTGTTCACGGCGCTCGGCAAGGGTCCCCTGGAACATGCTTTCGCCGACGCCCATACGGGCATTGCATCGCGGGCGGCATTGCTGGCGCGCTCGGCCCAGAGCATCGAGGAGATGGCGCAGCGGATTGCGCCGGATATCGATGTCTGGAAGATTGCCCGTCGCGTGATCGTGCGTCTGGCGCTTGATCAGTTCAGCTCGCACGGGGTCATGGCGCAGGTTGTGAAGGAAGCGGTGCACTGGCCGCACGCATTGCCTCGCGTGCCGAATCTGCTTTCCGACTGGGTGGCGCGGCAGGACCGGCGTGGCGTCAGGGCGCGTTCGGATCCGATCCGTTAGGCAGCATCCTCGTCGCCAGGGAACGGGTGTTGCTGCCTTTGGTTCTGTACCCATCCAAAAAGGAGCAGATCATGAGCGCAACAACGAAGTCGGAACCCGGCGAACCCGATAACCGCGACCTGAAACAAAACCCGAAGCAAACTGCCGAAGTGCCGCTTGGCAGCGGTGACTCGCCCGAGCCGAGCGGAACGGGCGGTTTCGGCTCGCACAGCTCTGAGCCGGAAGGGGTATCGAAAGGGACGTCGAGGAAATCGAGCCTGCCTTCCACTGATCGCGTGGACGGCAAACCCGAAAAGTAAAACGCGGTGGCCGCTCTCAGGGCATGCCACCAAGCGAGGGCGAGATGATGCTTCCAGGCGGAAGGTCGTCCGCTTTTTCCTCATTCGCGGCGCGGGATGAAACCGGCGCGTGATTGGCGCTGCATGTATCGACGGATTCCTGGCCGATACAACGCAAGAAGGCGTCCGCGACTGTGCTATCCGAGAATGTATAGACAGTTGTCTCAACCAGCACTTCAGTGTCCGACAGCCGGTTTGCAGTAATGGTCATGATGTTCCTCCGAAAGTTCTTACCTTCGGGAATTCAGCATCAACCGCGCCCGGCCTGCGCCTATAAGAAAAACGGGCGAAAAAAAACCGGCCACGCCTCGAGGTGCAGCCGGATTCCTCAACACAGCTCAAATTACCGCTGCCGCGCCCAGATCGCGCCGAGTACGAAACCGATCGCACCGGCGACCAGCACGCCGTTGATCGGCTGCGAAATGACCGCTTCGCGGACGTTGTCGAGCGTCTCGCCGTAATTGCGCTGAATCGTGCCGAGCGCTTGCCGCGCCTTGCCTTCAGCTTGCGTCGATGTATCGCCGGTAAGTCCGCCTACCGCATCCTGAACCTTGCCAACGACGGTTTGCGCCGCGCCTTCTACCTGATCCTGCACCATGGTGCCTCCCGTTCTAGTGAAGCGGTTTATCGAAGAATCCGGCGTACCGGAAAACTCTTTTGAGCAGGGTTCGTGCCCAGGCACGGTGAAGCGGCTCAGGCCGGACCAATCAGGCGCGTCACGATTGCAATCAGCGAGTCAATGGACAGCGGCTTGCGATGAAACTCCAGCTTTGGGTGTGTCACTTCCGGTGTGCGCGCAGCGGCGCTCGAGAGTACGACAGGGATCTGCGCCAGGGTGTCGTCGGCCGCGAGCGCGTGGCAGAGCGCAAGGCCGTCCATGATCGGCATCATCCAGTCGGTCACGATCAGGTCGGGCGGATTCGCACGCACCGATTCCAGCGCCCGCAAGCCATTGGACGCAGTGCCGACCTCATAGCCTTCCATCTGCAGCACGAGCCGCCAGGTGGTGAGCAGGTCGAATTCATCGTCGACGACGAGGATCTTTTTCATGTCCGCGTGCCGGCGTCCTGTGCGGACAAGGTCGGCGGAATCGTGCCACGCGCTGATAAAAGCGTGGTCGTGCCGACGAACCCGTCGCTCAGGTGCAAGCCATTTTCATCGATCAGAAAACGCCGGATCGAGGGATCGTGCGCCGCCTCGCGCTGCTTGACGATCGAGACGATCCGGTACAACGATGTGGTCGTCTCGACATAGCGCAACAGCACGATGTTCTCGGTCATCGCCGATGCCCGGATGGACCCACCGTGCGTCATGTCGCCGTAAAGCGGCAGCTCCTCGGTCAGCAGCGTGGTGACGCTTTCCTGACGCAAACGGTGTGTAAGCGCGTTCAGGAACAGGCCGAAACGCTCGGTGCGGTTCGCGGAATCGTGGAAACCTTCAATGCCGTCGACCACGAGCCGCGACGCGCCTACCCGTCTCACCACGGACAGCAGCTCGGCCGCGAGTTCATCGATTGCGAGTTCCACAGCCGGACGCCATTCGATGATCAGGCGGCCATCGGCGACGGCCTCGGCAAGCTTGATCGACACCCCTTCCGCCTTCGCGATCAGGCGCTCCGGCGATTCATAGAAGCCGAAATAAACGCAGCGCTCGCCCCGGGCGGTGCCTGCTTCCAGAAATTTCAGCGATATCAGCGTCTTGCCGATTCCCGATGGCCCGATCAAGGTCGTGGTCGATCCCTTGACCACGCCGCCGCCGAGCATGGCATCAAAATCCGGCAGCCCGAACGCGAGCTTCGACTTCAGGTCGGGCGCGCTTTCGCGCAGTATTGAACGGGCTTCCAGGCGGGGGAATGTGACGAGGCCATCGGCGGTGATCTTGAAGGAGTGCCGTCCCAGCAGGTGATCGCGGGCGCGCAGTTTGTGCACTTCGATTTCCCGTGTGCGCCGCATGCCGGTCGCGAACCGGTTCAGTTCAACGAGGCCATCGACAAGCGTGTGTTCCGGATGCGGCTCGTTGCCTGACAGAGGCGCAAGGATCAGCGTGGTGCAGCCTGCCGCCGATACAAACGCGCTCAATTCGTGGATGAACTGAGACAGCTCGAGCTCGGTCGAGCTGAATTCGCGCGCGCTGCGAAATCCATCGATAACCATGAAACGCGGCCGGTTCGTCTTGATGGTCGAGGCGATCAGCGCAAGAAAACCGCTGAGGCCGTCGCGCATCAACTCGTGATAACCGGAGACGAAGAACATCTTGTCCGAAATGGCGTCGGCATCATAGAACGACAGTGCTTTCAGATGCGACAGCAGCTTGGAATGCGATTCGGCGATCAGCGTGATATAGAGCACCGTGTCACCCTCGGCCACGCGATGAAACCCGATCTGCGTCGACAGGATGGTCTTGCCCGCGCCTGCCATGCCTTCTATCAGATACAAGCCGCCCTTGAGCAAACCGCCGCCAAGTATGTCGTCGAGTCCCGGCACGCCGGTGGTGACGGTGTTCGGATCGGAAACGGGCGGGGTCGAGGGGATTGCTTGATCTGTCATGAATATCTCGGGTGGAGTAGCCCGGCAAGGATGGCGCGTAAAGCGGGATTATCGCCGAGAAGACCCACTATGTCGGCATTTGTGAACTTCTTTGAAATCATTTCGATGCGGCGACGCTGTGACTAAGCTTCTCCGCACGTTCCGCGCCCGGGGGCGAGAGCCGCCGCAGCGCCTCTGCAATCGATGTCTTGTGAGAGAAATTAAGAACTTGCTCATGGTCCGAAAAGCAGGCGAATGGTCTCATCTTGCTTTGCCGTACTCGTGTTGCGTCGATCCCCGCACACGCGTTCGTTTCCAAGTTTCACGCCTGTTCGAGTCCGCAGTCCACTGGCCGTTCGCGCAGGCATCCGGCTGCGAGACCGCTCATGTTCCAAATTACTGCTTTGTCCCGGTTCGTATTGATGGCCACAAGCCTGTTCGCCCTTGGCAGTCTGGCGCACGCCGAATCCCGCATGGCCGCGACGTCGGTCGATCCAGGTATTTACTCCGGCGCGCCGTTCGCGTACCGGTCGGATGGCGCAATCATGTCGGCCGTACCCGACCAGCCCGCTGATAACCGCATCTTCTCGCCGGTCAGCAACATGGGCGATATGCATCCGCGCCAGCCCGGTCCGGATCATCCCCGATTGCGCCACGATCTCTAAAGCGCAGGTTGAAACGCTTCAGGAATTCTTGCCGAAGTTGCTAAAGAATCGCTTCAGGAATCGTTCTAAAGCATGGAGTGTTTCAGGTGGCGAAGTAGTTAAAAAACCGCCCCACGCGCTTGGGCGCGACCCTCATGAATAGAAACTTCAGGGGCGTACACTTGATGCGCGCAGAGACAGTGGCCGTATGCTTCTTGGAGGTCTCGACCCCGTCAAAAAACCTGGC
>NZ_JBSIPA010000498.1:0-4727 GCF_053574605.1 Caballeronia sp. M23-90
GCTGGGGTAACAAGCCGGCGAGCGCTGGTGCACGTGACTCGCGTGACGGTGGTTCGCGTGACGGCTATCGCAGCGGCGGTGGATCGCGTGATGGCGGTTCGGGCTTCGGCGGCGGTTCGCGCGATGGTTATGCAGCACGTCGCAATGACGGCCCGCGCGCTCCGCGTCGTGGCAGCTAAATGTAGCTAGAGCGTGGCGTGCGCCTTGCATGCCTTGTTCGATTAAAAAAACCGATGCCCTCGTGCATCGGTTTTTTTTCGCCTATGGTCGACGTTTCACGATGTGGAAAGAGGTTGCGGGCGGCGAAATTGTTGGTGCACGGCACAAATTTCGGAATCTCAGGATGAAAGAGGTCATTTCTCGACGTGAAATTTCTGCTCCAAATCTATGATTTTAAACGATTATTTTTTGAGCTAAATCCCCGTATAAAGGCTGGATCGGATGTCTTCATCTCACTAGACTCTTATATAAGAGTTGAGCAACAGGAAGCAGCACCGCCCTGCTTGTTCGGCCAGATGACCATCCGGTTAATTATCAGCAATCAAAGGAGAAACGCCATGTCGCGTCAACAACAAGCTCAGGAACTCCAGAAGCAATGGGATACGGACCCGCGTTGGAAAGGCATCACGCGCAGCTACTCGGCCGATGACGTCGTGCGCCTGCGCGGCTCGGTGCCGGTGGAACATACGCTGGCGAAACGCGGAGCGGAAAAACTGTGGGCATCGATCCATGAAGAGCCGTTCGTCAACGCACTCGGCGCGCTGACCGGCAACCAGGCCATGCAGCAAGTGAAAGCGGGCCTGAAGGCAATCTACTTGTCCGGTTGGCAAGTGGCAGGCGACGCAAACGTCGCGGGCGAAATGTATCCGGACCAGTCGCTGTATCCGGCAAACTCGGTGCCGCTCGTCGTCAAGCGCATCAACAACACGCTGACGCGCGCCGATCAGATTCAGTGGTCGGAAGGCAAGAACCCCGGCGACGAGGGTTATCTCGACTTCTTCCAGCCGATCGTAGCCGATGCCGAAGCCGGTTTCGGCGGCGTGCTGAATGCGTTCGAACTGATGAAGGCAATGATCGAAGCCGGCGCGGCCGGCGTGCATTTCGAGGACCAGTTGGCATCGGTGAAAAAATGCGGACACATGGGCGGCAAGGTGCTGGTGCCGACGCGTGAGAACGTCGCCAAGCTCACGGCCGCGCGACTGGCCGCCGACGTGTCAGGCACGCGCACGATCCTGCTTGCACGGACGGATGCCGAAGCCGCTGACCTGGTCACATCGGATGTGGATGAAAACGACAAGCCTTTCCTCACCGGTGAACGCACTATCGAAGGATTTTTCCGCACGAAGCCGGGCCTGGAACAAGCGGTATCGCGTGGTCTTGCATACGCACCGTACGCCGACATGATCTGGTGCGAAACCGGCAAGCCGGATCTGGCGTATGCGAAGAAATTTGCCGAAGCGATTCATCGCGAATTTCCGGGCAAGCTGCTTTCATACAACTGCTCGCCGTCGTTCAACTGGAAGAAGAATCTGGACGATGCAACCATCGCGAAGTTCCAGAAGGAACTCGGCGCGATGGGCTACAAGTTCCAGTTCATCACGCTCGCCGGCTTCCACGCGTTGAATTATTCGATGTTCAATCTCGCTCACGGCTATGCGCGCAACCAGATGAGCGCGTTCGTCGAAATGCAGGAAGCGGAGTTCGCCGCGGCTGAAAAGGGATTCACGGCTGTGAAGCATCAGCGTGAAGTGGGCACGGGATATTTCGATGCCGTCACGCAAGCGGTTGAAAAAGAAGCCTCGACGACGGCGTTGCACGGTTCTACCGAAGACGAACAGTTCTTCGAGGAAAAAGTGGCTTAAGAAGCTGCGACGGGTTTGAGGCTTGACGTTTAAGGCTTGCGAAGGGCATACGGTCAAAAACCGTATGCCCTTTTCTACGTGGCTGACACCACTGCTGTTCAGCCCGCCAGCCAGGCCTGCCCTTCCGCCTTCATTCTCTTCTCGAGGTCGCTACCTTTGGTGGCGAAGGTCTTTTGTACAGGAAAGCCGCTTTTCTCGAGCAGATAAGCGAGCGGTGCGTATTCGCGCGGGTGCTTTTCAACGGCCGCTGCGTCAATCTCGACGATACCGCGCGGGAACGTGAACGACCCCATGTCGTAAATGCTCTGGCGCCTCACGATCTTCCAGACGCCATTGCGCTTTTCGACCCGATCGTAGAAGCGGTTGTGCGAACTGCAGCCCAAGCCAAGGCGAACATTCTCGCCGACGATCATCGCGTTGGTCTCGACGATGGCCTTGTTGCCGTTGAACTCGACCACCGGCCCCGCGATGAAATGCTTGGTGCGCAGATCGGAGGCGCCCATTTTCATTGATCCATCGACGAAATCGCTGAAGCGGCCGTCGAACCAGGTGATCTCGATAGTGCCGTCAGGATGAAACAGTTCGCGCAACTCGTCCCATTGCGCGAGATCGCGGTGAATCCATCCGGTCATCAAATCCGCAATGCTGAGCCGGTCTTCCAGGTACGTTTGCACAGTCAATCTCCTTCTAACGCGAGGGGGCAGCGGATTCTCGATCGCTGCAAAGTGAACGTAGTGTCACGCATTGGAGCCGTATCGTTAAGTAGATTGATATGATCGATTAATCAATTTTCCTGATGAGTTATCGATCGTGGACCTGCGTCATCTCCGTTATTTCGTTGCCGTTGCAGAAGAGAAGCACTTTGGTCGCGCGGCACGACGTCTGCACATCGTGCAGCCTGCGCTGAGCATGCAAATACGCTCGCTCGAAGAAGAAATTGGCGGCGCACTTTTTGTACGCACGAGCCGGAACGTCGAACTCACGCAGGCGGGATCCCTTCTTCTGGTGGAAGCGCGGCGCACGCTTGCGCAAGCCGAGCGCACGAAGGACATTGTGCAGCGATCGCTGCGGGGCGAGACCGGCACGATCAGGGTCGGCTTTGCGGGCAACGCCGTTGTGACCGGCAAGCTGACAGACAACTTGCGCGCGTTTCGCCAACGCTACCCCGATGCGGAATTGCAGCCGGTCGAGATGTCGCCGCATTTGCAGAGCGAGGCCATCCTTACGGGCCAACTCGATGTCGGATACAGCCCGAGTCTGGGGTCGGCGCCAGACCCGCGACTCATCGTGGAAAAGATCGGAGCGTGGCCGTTGCTGATCGCCATGGCAGAGGATCATCCGCTGGCGAAAAAGAAACGCGTGTCGGTGAAATCGTTGGTCAGCGAAACGCTCATTCTTTACGGTCTCAATGAAGGCGAAAAGAGCGTGGCGATGCTGAGCGCGCAAATGGGTACGCAGTCCAAGGCGGTGCATCGGGTGTCGAGCACGTTGACGGTGCTCGCGCTCGCAGGGGCAGGGTTCGGCGTTGCCATTGTCCCCGCGCCGGTTGCTCGCGTCGCGATTCCAAACCTGACTTACCGGCCGATCATAGAAACGGAGATGTCGGCGGATCTGATGCTGTTAAGTCGTGCCAACGAAACCAGTGGAGCCGTCCTCGCCTTCCTCGCGCTTGCACGTGAAAACAGATAGACGCTGCCCGGCTGCGTTATCGATACACGATCACCGGGATCTTCGTATGCGTCAGGACGCGCTGCGTTTCGCTGCCGATCAGCAAGCTTCCCAGCCCGCGTCGTCCGTGCGACGCCATGAAGATCACATCGCAGCCATCACGCTCGGCGATATCGATTATTCCGATGTAGGGCGCCGACTCGACGCTCGTCACGGCGTCGCAGGACACGCCCGCGGTAGCCGCAGCCGCTTCAACGGCGGCGAGATGCTCGCGCGCCTCCCTTTCCGATCGCTCATGGAAGTCGCTGGGCGGTTCGACCGCGACATCGGCGAACGGGGAATACGGATAGAGCGGCAAGCAGGCGTAGGCCGTGATCCGCGCGCCCACCGATTGCGCCAGGTCGATCGCGCCGTCGATGGCCTTCTGCGACAGGATCGACCCGTCCGTCGGAACGAGAATGTGCTTGAACATGGCTGGCTCCCCGCCGCTCCGTGTGGTCTTCCATTGTAGTAACGGAATCGGAGAACGCCCAAGCCAACCCTGAGTTATCGCGCTCGCCTGTGCTTCACCCAGTCGCCATGATCGATATGCGGCAGCCCCTGCACGGCCGCGTCGCTCACCGGATAAACCAGACATTCGATCGTTTCGGCAGGTCCATCGAGCCCCACCGTCACGTGCATATGCTCACTACGAAAGAGTCCGCTGATACCCGGCACGACTTCCTCGATTTCATCGAGTACGGGAACCAGCGTATCTTCTATCCGATAAACATCGCCATGAACCGATGAGGCGTCGGCATCAAGAACCACGCCTGGATATGCGCCGAAATCATAAAGCCGGCCACGGATACGGCCCGAACCGACGAGCACCGGGTCCGCGACGCCATTGCGCTCGGCCGCGCGGTGAATGTCATTGCTCTCCCCGGCCCGCAGCGTGCCGTAGACGAATACGTGTTGCATGCGCTTGATTCCTTGAATTATCGATTGCAGACAAGCCAGCGCATTATGCCAAGAGCAGAAACAGCACTGCATTGACTATCATGATGAAATTCGTCGAGAGACCGCATGCTTATAAACGCCCGCCAGCAGACAGAAAGCCCGACCGCCGAGGAAGTCGAGCACCTCGACATTCCGGCCGAATCGTCGCCTACGCCCGCACACCCCATCCGCGTGCGTTCGCGGCCTGTGCCGGCGGGA
>NZ_JBSIPA010000499.1:0-4724 GCF_053574605.1 Caballeronia sp. M23-90
TCCCACCCGCACGATCTGCGCGCCGCCTTCGAGCGTGCGCACGATGGTCATAGGCAACGGCGTCACCGGATGTTGCGCGTACTGCCGCGCCGTAAAAACCGATGCCTCGATGTCCTTCGGCAATGGCCGCAGCGTGTGATATTTCCACTCCGGCACGGAGGACAGGAAGATCACGCCGTGGTCATCGGTGACGAGAAGCGGTTCCGAGGAATCGGCGCCCTGCAGCCATTCCAGATTCAGCTTCACGACCGCCACGCCGATGATCTCGTGCGAGCCCTCGCGGAAAACCGGCTGCGAGATGAAATATCCCGGCTCGCGCGAGATGGTGCCGAGTCCGAAGAAGCGCCCGGTGCCGCCTTTGACGGCATCGACGAAGTACGGGCGGAACAGGTATTCCGCGCCCACGAAACTGTCCGGGCCGTTCCAGTTGCTCGCCGCGACGCAGCGCCCGTTCGCCTGGATGATGTAAGTCGCCGTAGCCCGCGCATGCGTGTTCAGGTCTTCGAGATAGCGATCGGCACGGGCCGCGTAACGCGGGTTTGGATCGGCGAGGACTTCCTGGACGAACGGATGGCGCGACAGCAGATACGGCAGGTATTCGTAGCGGTCGAGCGTGCTTTTGAGCTCGGCGGTCGTGCGATCCACGCGCGTCGCCGCGTTCTGGCGCAGCTCGTCAAGGCCGCGCTGCCACGCAACAGTCCACGTGAGCGCGCACACGCCGCAAAGCGCCGCGAGAAGCACGAGGAAAACCAGCAATCGCCGCGTCAAGTGAACGGGCTCCAATCGGTGAGATCCACCGATTGTGGCACGCGCGGCTTCGAACGCAGCGTCCGGATGCCCAGCGCCCGGATACCCGGCGTCCGGATGCCCGGCGTCCGGATGCCCGGCGCCCGTAAACACGCGCGGCGAAGCATCCGCCAGAGAATGCTTCGCCGCTTTCATTGCCGTTGGTTCCTTTGTGCGATCGTTCGAATCGCTTCAGCGCCGATCAGGAAACCGTTTCGGCTTCGGTATCGACCGCGCCGTGCTTGAGCTGGTCACGCAGCTTGTCGCGATCCAGTTCGTTTTCCCATGCCGACACGACCACCGTCGCCACGCCGTTACCCACGATGTTCGTGAGCGCACGGCATTCGCTCATGAAGCGGTCGATGCCGAGAATCAGCACCATGCCCGACAGCGGAATGGTCGGCACTACGGCGAGCGTTGCGGCCAGCGTGATGAAACCTGCGCCGGTCACGCCGCTTGCACCCTTCGACGTCAGCATGGTCACCGCGAGCAGCGTCAGTTGTTGCGTCCAGGTAAGGTCGGTGTTGGTCGCCTGTGCAATGAAGAGCACGGCCATCGTCATGTAGATGTTCGTGCCGTCGAGGTTGAACGAATAACCGGTCGGCACCACGAGGCCCACCACCGAGCGCGAGCAGCCGAGCTTTTCGAGCTTGAGCATCAGTTGCGGCAACGCAGCTTCAGACGAGCTCGTGCCCAGCACGATCAGCATCTCTTCCTTGATGTACGCGACGAAGCGCAGAATGTTGAAGCCCACCAGCTTTGCGATGATCCCGAGCACCACGACCACGAAGATCACCGACGTCAGATAGAACGTGCCGATCAGCTTGAGCATGGGAATCAGCGAACCGATGCCGTACTTGCCGATGGTGAAGGCCATCGCGCCGAATGCGCCGATCGGGGCCAGCTTCGTGATGATGCGCACGATGCCGAACAGGATATGCGACAGCCCTTCGATAAACCCCGTCACCACACGGCCTTTCTCACCCGCCGTGGCCAGCACCGCGCCGAACAGGAGTGCGATCAGCAGGATCTGCAGGATCTCGCCTTGCGCGAACGCGGAAGACATCGTGTCAGGAATGATGTGCAGCAGGAAGTCGGTCGTGGTCTGGCCGTGCGCCTTCGCAGCATACGAAGCGACCGCCTTGCCGTCGAGCGTAGCCGGATCGATGTTGAAGCCCACACCCGGCTTCAGGATGTGCGTGGCGGCGAGGCCGAGCACGAGCGCGAACGTCGAGACGACTTCGAAGTAGAGCAGCGCCTTGCCGCCGACGCGCCCGACCTTCTTCATGTCTTCCATGCCGGCGATTCCGGTCACGACCGTACAGAAGATGATCGGCCCGATCACCATTTTGATGAGCTTGATGAACGCATCGCCGAGCGGCTTCATGTCGGTGGCGAGCGCGGGATAGTAATGCCCGAGCGCGATACCGATGGCGATAGCCAGCAGCACCTGCACATACAGGATTTTATAAAAAGGTTTTTTGACGGTTGTCACAGTTGTTCCGGGCATGGTCGGCAAATGGCGAAAGGGTGAGACAAAAACGCGCCGGCGCCCGACTGCGGCGATGCGCGTCCGGCGTCGGCAGAAATCAGGTTGATTTGCGTGAACAGGGCTGCATTGAATGGTCTCCTTGTTTTTTTGGGGGCCTGCTGGCCTTCCTTCTATATTGCAAGGTCAGTGCCAGTTTTTGCAACGCGTCGACGCTTGATTTTTAAGGGGTTTTCGTTGCCTTGGAGCGACCGGAATCTGTCTTTCCGGATTTTCAAGAAAACCCATTCCGACCATCCGGACGGCATTCGGGTAATCCCTGAGACGCTTTATCTACGGGCTTTCCCGAGGTTTTGAGGGTTCAGGGAAGCAGCATTGGACATCGAGGTTTTCTGCGCAAACAGACGCGCGCTGGCATAAAAAAACCCACGTCGCCGTGGGTTTTTTCATCGCGTCAGAACCAGCAATATCAAACCGCGCCGACCAGTCCAGCATCGTGGGCTTGCTGATCCGCGTGATAGCTCGACCGCACCATTGCGCCGACGGCCGCGTGCGTGAAGCCCATCTTGTACGCTTCTTCCTCGTACATCTTGAAGGTATCGGGGTGAACGTAAGAGCGCACCGGCAGATGATGCTCCGACGGCTGCAGATACTGGCCGATGGTCAGCATGTCCACGTCATGTGCACGCAGGTCGCGCATCACCTGAAGGATTTCTTCTTCCGTTTCGCCAAGGCCCACCATCAGGCCGGACTTCGTCGCCACTTCCGGATGCAGCGCCTTGAAGTCCTTCAGCAACTTCAGCGAATGCGCGTAATCCGAACCCGGACGCGCTTCCTTGTAGAGACGCGGCACCGTTTCGAGATTGTGGTTCATTACATCGGGAGGCGCGGCGGTCAAAATGCCGATCGCGCGATCCAGGCGGCCGCGAAAATCCGGCGTCAGGATTTCGATGCGCGTCAGCGGTGAATGCTCACGCACCTGACGGATACATTCCACGAAATGCGCGGCGCCGCCGTCGCGCAGATCGTCGCGATCCACGCTCGTGATCACCACGTACTTCAGCTTCAACGCACCGATGGTCTTCGCCAGATTCAGCGGTTCGTCGGCATCGAGCGGATCAGGACGGCCGTGGCCCACGTCGCAGAACGGGCAGCGGCGCGTGCATTTGTCGCCCATGATCATGAACGTGGCCGTGCCCTTGCCGAAGCACTCGCCAATGTTCGGGCAGCTCGCTTCTTCGCACACCGTATGCAGGTTGTGCTCGCGCAGGATCTGCTTGATCTCGGTGAAACGTGAACTGCCCGTCGCGGCTTTCACGCGGATCCATTCCGGCTTCTTCAGCTTTTCGATGGGAATGATCTTGATCGGGATACGCGCCGTTTTCGCCTGCGCCTTTTGCTTGGCGGTGGCGTCGTAAGGAACGGCGGGCGTCGTGCCCTGGGTTGCGATGTTTCCAGTTACGTCAGTCATTCGGTCGGTCCATTCAGACGGCTCGCGTGAATCACGCCGTTCTGCGGTTGGGCGGCGGGAGCGCTTTGTCCGCCGATGTGGTGAGTAAGGTTGTCAGCCAGCGTTTGAGCCACGTCGTGCCAGTCGGCCAGCACGCCGAGCGTGGCCATATCGACGGTTTCGAGTCCCGCGTAACCGCAAGGATTGATCGAAAGGAACGGCTGCAGGTCCATCTTCACGTTGAGGCTCACGCCGTGATAACTGCAGCCGTTGCGGATTTTCAGGCCAAGCGCGGCGATCTTCGCGCCCGCATGAGAATGCTGAGCGGGCGTCTTGCTGACGTAGATGCCGGGCGCGCCCGCTTTGCGTTCCGTTTCGAGATTATACGATGCAAGAGTTTCGATCACGCCCTGCTCGATCCGCTGCACGAGTTCACGAACCATCAGCTTGCGCCGGCGCAGGTCGAGCATGAGATACGCCACGACCTGCCCCGGCCCGTGATACGTGATCTGGCCGCCGCGATCGACTTTTACAAGGGGGATATCGCTATTCGGATGCAGCAGGTGTGCGGGGTCGCCAGCCAGCCCGAGCGTGAAAACCGACGGATGCTCGACGAGCCAGATTTCATCGGCTGTGTCGGCCGTGCGGGCTTCCGTGAACGCGCGCATGGCGTCGAAGCTTTCTGAGTATGGCTGCACGCCACGCCAATGAACGTTGACCTTGGGCGTTGAAGCGCCTGGAACGCGATCAAGGACAGCGGAGGGGGGAGTTGTTACCGGCGTGGCGGACATGATTCCGTTAGTTTACCGAAATCCCGCCGCCCTCGCCGGAGGACGAATCAACGCATGATCGCCCGGATGCGTCGAAAGCTGGTTCAAACCGTCCGCCAGCCCGACCGGAAACGCTCGGCAAGCCGATCGAAGCCACGCGCAGCAACGATACCGAAGACTACTGGCTCGTCCCCGGCGATTCCCTGAAGCTGCGCCAGCACGAGCGGCA
>NZ_JBSIPA010000049.1:0-23443 GCF_053574605.1 Caballeronia sp. M23-90
TACGCTGTCGGGGAGCGTCGCCATCCAGGCCACGCAGTTCACGAATATGGGTAGCTGGGGCGCGCGCAGCTATAGCGCGGGGCCGAGCCTTTCGATTCCGATCTTCGAGGGCGGACGGCTGCGTGCCACGCTCGCGTTGAGGGAGGCGCAGCAGCAGGAAGCGGCGATTACGTATCGCAAGACGGTGCTGTCGGCGTTTCAGGAAGTCGATGACGCGCTCACAGGCTTTGCCTCCGAACAGCGTCGCCGGGACCGGCTGGATGCAAGTGTGCAGGCGTCGAAGCGAGCGCTGGATATTGCAAACAAGCGCTATGTCAGGGGGCTGTCGAACTACCTCGATGTGTTGACGGCGCAGAAGGCGTTGCTGACAAGCGAGCAGCAATGGGTCGACAGTACGGCGACTGTTTCTACGAATCTTGTTTCGCTTTATAAGGCGCTGGGCGGCGGGTGGGATGTTGAAGGTGCGGAGTATGCGGGAGGAGGGGTGGTGGCTACGGCTGGGCGGGAATAAGGTTGGGTAATGGATGTTTGGGGGGGGCGGGAGGCCGGCCAAGAGGGAGTCATTTGTCGCAACCACTTGACCAGTACATTAAGTTACGGCTTCGGCTGAGAGCCTGCCTGCAATTCCAAAGAAGGAAGAGCTGTTGTCCTTTACTACCCGCCGTTGCATCTACAAGGTCACGACCGGCTGTTGTGGGTCTACCTGCGACTGACGCCGCTGTGGTCGCCGGCGTCACTTCGTTTGTTGAACATTGGGCCGGGCTCGGTCATTGGTTTAATCAGAGCCACGGTCTCTCGAATGGCTGCTCCCTGTTCGACGGGGCCGCTGCTTGGGCCGCCCGTCGTCCGGGGCAAGCGACTGGAAGAACCAGCCGACGTACGGTCGACTCTTGGACGCAGAGACAAAAAGCTGCGTGCGTTGCTCCGCAGCGGTTGGAGAGCGGAAACGGCGCGAACTCGCAATGTGATGCGCGCTTGGGGTATTCGAGAGCGGGGCTGTAAAATCGGTGTGAGGGCATCGTGCCAAGCGGCAGGAGGCAGCGGGCCCTAGGCAGGAGGGCGATGGCGGACGCCCCGGTGATCCCAATCAAAGTACGGAGCAGAGAATATAAATGGCATATCGACACGACCCAGATCTCGATTTCTTGGGTGGGCTTAATTCTAGCGATCTGAACGACTTAGTGTGCTGCTTGACGCACGACAAAGACGGGAGCGCGCGGTTGACGGAAGAGCTCACGATGTCGGACCTCTACAAGAAATACGCACCCGACCATAACCGGTATTGGCAGCTCATTGCTGCGGAGGTGCAGTGTTTTGGGGGCAACACATTCGCCACGATGTTCCGAGGCGGCAAGGGCGTAACGTATAAAGAGGTGCTGCGCGATGTGTGCGACAAGCTCGACGTGAACTACAACGAGAAGTCGTCGGTCGAGACCATCGAAGGCAACCTGCTCATGAAAATATTGCAGGACGCCCTAGCGAAGATGACGCCCGAACAACTCCGTGAGCTGGCAAAGGAACTGGGCATTAAGGACTTTGCCAACATCACGTCGACGGCCCTGGTCGTAGTTTTCCAAACCATTTTCCGCGCGGGGGGCTTTAAGTCTTACCAGCTCACACTGATCGTTGTGAATGCGGTATTGAAGGCGCTGATCGGCCGGGGTCTGTCGTTTGGTGGGAACATATTGCTCACCCGGACGATGGCTATCCTGACCGGACCGGTGGGTTGGATCATTAGTGGTGTCTGGACGGCGGTCGACGTCGCCGGCGCCGCTTATCGCGTGACCATCCCAGCAGTCATCCAGATTGCCGCGCTCCGACAGCAGCAAATGTACGGCGACGTGACCGAGCAGGTGAAGTTCGGCTGATCGTCCACTCGCAGGGGCGCGCGGGGCTCAGCCTCCAGCCCCTCTTTGGGGGCCAAGAACAGTCCAGATGGTGTTGCAGATGGGCCGCTTGGCGCCTTTTCGTCTCCTTGTAGTCCGAGACTGGCCGCTGCAGTTGAAATCCGCCGTTACGTTGCCGATTATCGAAAGGCAGACGTGGGTCGATAGCCCGGTCCCTCCCCGGAATCCTGCAGCCTGCCTCACTCTTAACTGGAACTACTCGCAAAAATCGCCTCGTATTGGAACAGATCTGTCCGAGCTGACATCCCGGCTCCGGTGCACTCGGCGATATGATGTTCTCTACAAGTCGAGAAGGCATCAAGTAAGCGCTAATCGCAACACGGCCGGCTCTGCTGATAGTGAAGGCGAATGACCGCTTCAATTTAGATGCGAGTCCGGAGAGTCACACGATGACTGACTCCTCCAGGTCAAAGCCAGCCGTTTATCAGCTGTCGGATGCGAGCCAGGGCGATGGAATTGTTGTAAATGCGGTGGTGCGCTACCGGCCTTGCACACGTTGCTTTGCTCGATCAATGCAGGCGGCAAACCACAGAATGCCGACTATCATTGATAGCCCGGTGGTCCCTCGCTTTTTCAGTTCCTATACTATTTAATCGCTGCATTGTTACTTGGCATCGACGGTGAAGCTGCTCCATCGATACAATGGCGCTCCAGCCGTTCACCGCCTTCGATCGGAATACGTCATGCCAGCAGAGTGGAAGCGCCGCTTCCGGTTGTTTATCCAGCGCTTCTGGCAACCGACCAGCGCGTGCATGACCTGCATGCCGGGGAGTTGGTCCAACATCATGAGCCTCGGCCATTGGACGATTGCATTCCATACAGGTCTGCTCACCGGACTTCTGGCTGTACTTTTGACTTTCCCGCCTGCGGCGAAGCTCTACGCCAATCGATACGGTAATTCGCTGGTCGTCGGCATCCTGACAACGATAGGCGACGCCTATTCCCATGCCAGTCACTACCGCATTCCCTACGTCGAGCACATCGTAACGGGTGCTATCTCGGGTCTCCTGGCGCTGGGTGCCTCATTTCTCTTCGAAGACCGTGCGCGGCGCCTGAGGACGGCCTGGGTTCGGGTTTTCGGATAACTGATCCGTTGACTCTGCGCTACCCGTCAAGCCGCGCCTGTACCCAGCCATTACCGGGGCCGCTGGTCAAAATCCTGGCGTGCCTTCTCCACCGTATCCAGATTGTTGGCCGCCCAGACCCAGACTCCACAGAACGCAGCGCCCAACGTGATCCCAAGATCGGTGAGCTTATATTCGACCTTCGGCGGCACGACCGGATATACCGTGCGCACCACCAGACCATCACGCTCCATCGCGCGCAGGGTCTGGGTGAGCATCTTTTGACTGATTCCCTCGACCAGTTCGCTCAGCCGGCTGAAACGCAGCGGCGACTTCTCCGCGAGGATTTCGAGGATCAACATCGTCCATTTGTCTGCAACGCGACCGATCAGATCTCTGACCAACGATGCAATCCGAGGATCGAGATCGATTGGTGGCGTCAGGCTCGCGTAGTGCTGCGCAGCGGCGATCTGTTCCTTGGTGAACTCAGGGACTCGCTCCATTTCACACTCTCCGTTCGGTAAGTATGTAACTTTCAGGTGCCTTCTTCCTTCTGGAGAGTATGCCGGTCAAACTACGGTCGTGCTCAATGAACAGGGAGTGAAATGATGAAGATGATCGGAAGAACAGTATTGATTACGGGCGGTACGAGCGGGATTGGCATGGAGTTGGCGCGGCAGTTGATCGCTCAGGGAAATACGGTGATCGTGACCGGACGAAATCCGGGCAGGCTTGAGCTTGCACAGCAAGCCATACCCGGGCTTCATGCTTTTCAAAGCGACGTTGGCGATCCAGCGAGTATCGAGTCCTTGTACAAAACGGTGTGTGAGCAGTTTTCTGCGTTGGACACGCTGGTGAACAACGCAGGAACCATGCGCAATATCAAACTGGATCGGCCGCATCGACTGGGTGATTTGACTGCCGAGGTGGATGGCAATCTGAAAGGACCCATGTGGATGGTCCAGGCTTTCCTGCCTTTGCTCTTGAAGCAGAAGAACAGCCTGATCGTGAATGTGTCGTCGGGTCTGGCGTTTATCCCTTTCCCCGCGGCTCCCATATACAGCGCGTCGAAAGCTGCACTTCACGCCTATACAGAGTGTCTGAGGGCGCAGTTGGCCGACACCTGCGTATCGGTCGTGGAACTGGCTCCTCCGGGCACCGAAACCCCGCTGTTCCGAGGCGAGTTTGCCGAAGAAATGAAAGGCGAGAAAGGCATGGACGTCAGCGTGCTCGCGAAGCGCGCCATTGCGGGTATCGAAGCCGGGAAAACGGAGATTCGGCCGGGCGTGAGCAATGTCTTAAAGATCGCCAGCCGCGTTGCGCCGCACTTCATGTTCCGGCAGATGGTAAAGCTTGGTCGTCCGAAACCGGTCAGCGCTTGAGCGGCGTTGAGTTATTGTTTGATCGATCGCGATTGCGCACAACATGACTTGCGCGTGACGAAATCGCTCGGTGAGGCGCAGACATCTGGCCAAGACCACCGATTTCACTATAAGCCCGGTGGCCCATACATTTTCGGATTCCTATGAGGAGCCTCGGTAGGCCCCTGATCGGGCGAAGGAGCAGTTGATGTAGCGGATGGCTTCGCCGCATCGGGCGTCGAACTGGAAGCCGGCACGGCAGTGGTCGTGCATCCCGCCAGCACGATGAATACAGTCGCAAAGAAAGAGTTTGTCATCGTCGCTTCCAGAGAGGAAGGTACATGTTACGACAAGCTACCGGCCGCAAGCATCGATGCTCATTAACAACGAGAAGACGTGCAATACGGTATGACATTCGCATAGTGCGGCCAGCAAAAGACAGTCGCAAGCACCATCGGATCTAACAGGAGACCTGAGCCGGTGCGTTGGGCGCGCTTACTGGCGTCGAGTCGCAATTGCAGTCGCATATCCGCATCAGCTTGAATACGGGTCTTAGCAGTTCACAACTGCGTCAGGTTGCCCGCAACCTCGCAGCGCAAGGTAACGTCGACGCCGGCGCCCGCGTGCAAGCAGCAATCGACAGGGTTTCTGAATAGCGAGCGTTCAGGGCGCGCGGGTCCAGTCGACCCAGCATGGTTCAAAGACCGCGCGACGTGGTGAGAAACCGGCGCCGCATCGGCTTGAGCAGGGCAATGGCGAGCAGTGCGGTCACGATGTCGAGCGTGATCGCCGTCGTGAACACGGGCACCCAGCTTTCGGCGTGCTGGTGCATGAGCGCTGCCAGAGGGCCGCCGAAGATCGAACCAATGCCTTGCGAGATGTACAGCCAGCCATAGTTCTCCGTGGCATGACGGGTGCCGAAGGTGTCGGTGAGCGTTGCGGGGAACAGCGAAAAAATCTCGCCCCACCCGAAGAACACCACCCCTGAGAGCAGCACGAACAGCACCGCGTTTTCGCGCGTGAGCAGCCACAGTGCCATCGCCACGCCTTCAAGGGCAAACGCGAAGAACATGGTGTTCTCGCGGCCGACCTTGTCGGATATCCAGCCAAACAGCGGCCGCGTGAGGCCGTTCGTGAACCGGTCGATAGTCAGCGCAAGCGGCAGCGCTGCCATGCCGAACACGAGCATCTTCGTCACGCCGAAGTCGGCGGCGAAGGTCGCCATTTGTGAAGTGACCATCAGGCCCGAGGTGGACATCATGGTCATCATCGCGAACATCAGCCAGAACACAGGCGTTTTGAGCGCCTGCGAAGGACGCAGATTCGCCACGCCCGGCGCGCCGGAACTGGCTGTCATTTCAGCAATGCTGTCGTGCGAAGGCGGCACGCGCAAACCCTGCGAAGCAATCAATCCGACCACTGCAAATGCAATGCCGAACATCCACAGCGTAGCGTCTATACCACGCGCCTGAAGCGAGTTCGCTATCGGGAAGGTCGTGACGATCGCGCCCATACCGTAGCCGGCGGCAACCGCGCCCGCCGCGAAACCCCGCCGCTTCGGAAACCAGCGCACCATCAAGCCCACAACGCCGACATAGACAATGCCGGTGCCGAGTCCGCCGACTACGCCATAAGTCAGATATAGCATCGACGCGCTTTGCACCTGCGAGGCGAGCACCCAGCTCAGCCCCGACATGACCGTGCCGATCGAGATCAGCAGGCGCGGACCAAAACGGTCGATCAACTTGCCTTGAAACGGCGAGAAGAAGGTTTGCAGAATGATCAGCAAGGAAAACGTCACTTGCAATTCCGGCAGCGCGACGCCCAGCTTCGCGGCGAGCGGTTTGGTCATCAGCGTCCACACGTATTGCGGGCTCGAGATCGCCATCATGCAGATGAGACCGAGTCCGAGTTGGCGCCAGCGGTTATGCGTGGCAGACGTCGCGACATTGCCCATATCCGTCGATGTCACGGGGTGAGAGCGTGTGGTCATGGTGACTCCGGTTACCGAGTGACGTGCAGCGTCCTGCGCGCCTATAGGCCGGACGTGCGTTTTCATTGAAAAAGCGCGCGAGCTCCTGCAAGCTCGCCGCAGCCCCGATACTGCGCGGATCGTAGCCAGCTTCCATAAACTAATCGGGATACCGAACGATTACGTCTGCGGGTCACAGCGCCTTGTCTTTGCTTGCGCCGCGATCGTCGTGCGAGCCATGCCGAGGGAGACGCGCAGAACCGAATTTCTTGTATACATATCCGGTGTCTACGCGAGAAACGTGCCAAAGGCTATGCAAACTCAAACGTCCCTTCTGTAAAGCTTTAAGTACAACCGGGTGTGTGTGGGTGACGACCCTGGGTGGTGCGTCTGGACCTGATCGGTGCATGGGAAGCGCCGCGCGGCTCCATGGCGGTGCGTGCGGGAGTGGACGTTCGACGGGCGGGCTACGTGCGGCCGATCGCGGTTTTGTTCGTTCCAGTGACTGGTACTGCTGCGACGGTTGTGTTTCGTGTCTAGCTTTACGCCGATGGCGATAGCAAAGCGTCCCCAGAACGCCTCAAGTGGCCGCACGTGACTTCGCACGACTACGGACAGCAGACTGCGCGTCCGGCGCTTCAAACACGTCATCGAACTCCTCCGCCGCGATGGCGGCAAGCACCTCCCGAAGCGCCTTCGCCTTCGCAACGCCAAACTTGCTCTCGAAGCGTTCTTGCGCCGTGTTCCAAAGCACAGCCGTCTCCTCGAGTTTTTTCTTTCCCTTCGGAGTAAGCCTGGCGAGCCGGTTTCGCCGGTCCTCGGGGTCCACCACGAGACCGATAAAACCGTCCCTTTCGAGTGGCTTGAGGTTATGACCCAGCGCCGATCGATCGAGAACAAGGGACGCGGCGAGTTCGCCCATTGTCGGACTTCCAAGCCGCGCGATACTCAGCAAGATCGAACGTTGCGTGGAGCGCAGCCCCGTCGGCGCCAGTACGGCATCGTAGAGTTGCGAGACGCGCCGGGTCGCTTTACGCAAAGCCGTGTTGTTGCACCGGTTGTTATCGCCGAGAGACGGGTTGTTGTCCGGCCGCTTGACGGGGGGTGTTTCGTTGCGCACTGCTATTGCTCCATATAAAGCGTCAACCCATGCCCGCACGCACAACAATTCCTGTGAGATGCAGTTCGCGGGCGCGACGATATCCTGATTGCTTGTACAGCCGTATTGCAGAAGTATTGGTGGAAAAAACGTGCAGGAAGGGAACGCCTCCCCGATGCTGAATTCCGGCCGCAAGATGTTCCATGAGCTTTCCTGCAAGGCCTTGACCACGCCAGTCAGGATGAGTGCATACGGCACTCACTTCAACATATTTTCCTGCGACCATCCGTTCTCCCGACATGGCGACCAGTTGTCCTCTTTCACGAACACCGATGAACCTGCCCATTTCCGGCGTGCGTTCCTTGAAAGGACCCGGATCGGTTTTCTCCACCAGCCGCATCATGCTTGGAACGTCTTCTTTTCCAAGCTCAACGATTGCCTTATCACTCGATGCAGCGAATTCTCTCGCGCCAATCATTTGGATAACCGTCGCCTCTCGGACTATCTCATACCCCGCAGGAATGGTCGGCTTGTGCTGCGTAAAGAGCGTGAGCCGTTCATCAGCGTGCAGCATTCGGGCAATCTGCGCGACGCTGCTCTCGCTGTAATCTTGCGCGGCGCCGAACGGGGCGAATTCAGGTTTGTATCGCAGGCCGTTTTCGTTGCTTTGCGCAAGAGACGCATGCGCTCCTGAAAGTGCGGCCCAAATGACATTGCCCATGTAGTCCTCCGACTCGATCTCGGCTGCCGGGTCGATTGTCGATTCCATGATTGCTCCATGTATTCGAAAAGCTGTGGTCATGCGGCGAGCCCGAACGTCGCTTTGTCAAGAAAGAACCGCATCCACAGTGCGCAGGAATCTGACAAGCTGTTCGCTGACCTCGGCTGACGCCTCGTGTTGCACCCAGTGGCCCACATTATCGAGTTCGAGTCCTCCCATAAGACCGGGAAGGCCGGCGCGCATCTGCTCTAACGTAAAAGGGTAAAGCTCCTTCAAACCATCCGATTTGCCCCAGATGAAGAACGATGGTTGAGTGACCTTCGCGCCCTTCCACGGAGCGGACAGCGTGAAATAAGGCTCTCCTGCGCGATAGTAATTCAATCCGCCGTGAAAACCGGTGCGCCGAAATTCCGCGATGTTATGCGCCACATAATCTGCTTCCGCCCACGAGGGCAGTGGCCCGGGCGCAGCCCGATAAAGGCTGCGTGTACGGTCCAGGGGACTCCACTGCTCGCCTTCCGGCGCAGAACCGGACGCCCAGTACAGGATGCCTGGAATCGTCACGGCAGCGTCGGCCCATATCTGGTCAGCATCCGGCCGTATCTGCTCGAACATGTAAAAATCGTCTTGACGTCCCGACTCGCGCATTCTTTCGAAAACGCTGGATTCTCCACGCGCAACGAAAGGCACACTGAGGCCAAAGACCGCCTTGAATCGATCGGGACGCATCAGCGCCGCATTCCATGCATGGGTCGCACCCCAGTCGTGCCCCACAAGCACTGCGCTGGATATTTTCAGCGCATCGAGCAGACCGATCAGGTCGCCTGTGGTGTGCAGCGGGGTGTAGAGGCTTGCATCGGCGGGAGCTGAACTTCGCCCATAGCCGCGCATATCGGGAGCGATGGCGCGATACCCCGCCGACGCAATGGCGTTCATTTGCCGGCGCCATGTGTAGGACGTATCCGGAAACCCGTGGCAGAACAGCACGGCTGGTCCCGCCCCTTGCTCCGTCACGTGCAGGGAAATGCCATTGGTTGCGATATCGTATTCCTTGACGCCACCCGTTATATCTGAAGTCATGTCATTGAACTCCATGGTCGAAATGCGAGGCTTTTTATATGATAAGGATTCACTAAGATATTCCTTTCCCTTCAAGCCATGAACGCATGACCTGGACAAGCTCGGTCTTGCGCTCGAGTGGCAGCCAGTGTCCGGATGGCAGCGTCGTCACCGTCAGATCAGTGCACGTGCTGCGCATGGGCTCGCCGAGACGGCTTCGAGTGATGTCACAGATGCCATCAAAGTCGCCGTTCACGAACAGCACGGGCTGGTGCAGAAGTCCGCCGTCGGGTGCTGCTTGAGCGTATGCGATGTTGGTATCGTCGTTCAGATACCACGCGTTGGCCGGACGAAACCCGCTGGCACGAAACACATCGACGAGGGCGTCAAAGTCGGTGGATGGCCAGAGCGCAGCGTCGGGCTGCACTGCCGGCGCACGATGCGCCGCTCCGAACCAGCCTCCGTTTCGCGACACCAAAGCAGAGCGATAGGTCTTGCCCACGGACTCCGGGTCTCCACGCCGATAAATCGCTGCGAGCGTTGCGGCTATGTCCGCGTCGAAATCAGTGACCGTCTGGTCGAAGTGCGTCAGGTAGAAGCCGTAATAATCCCACTGCCCGTCTGGAAATTGATCGGCCGGGTAGAGCGTCCGATCGACCAAGGGCAACAAGTTGCGCAAGGCGAAGCTCTCGGGCATATACGGGACGGACGCGAATACCACGCCACGACTGCGCTCTGCATGATGAGCAGCCAGCGCCCCGGCCACCGGGCTTCCCAGGTCGTGGCCAACCCAGATTGCCGGACGCGCGCCCAGATGATCGTGAAGTTCGACCATGTCTTGCACGATCTCCTTGAGCGCGTAGGCACTGGACGCGGACGGCGCCGTCGAGCCTCCATAACCGCGCATGTCCGGCGCGACGCACCGCCAGCCTTCTGATGCAAAGGCTTCGATCTGCGGTCGCCACATCAGGCCGATTCCAGGCCAGCCGTGGAGGAAGATCATCAACGGCCCCTCGGCCGGTCCAGCCTCCAGATAGCGCGTGGTATGGCGAGGCGAACTGAAGGTGCGCGCGATCAAGACTGGACGATCCCGCAATGCAGCGCCATCTGGTGCGGCCGCGATAGTCGAGCTTTTGAGTTCGTTGGGCATAACGCTTACCTCATCCGTTTTCTCGTGCGGAACGCTCGGCGGAGATTGCAAAGCCATCCGGGAAACCGCCGCTTCGGGTCACAATCGCTGCATGGATCAAAAACCGATACATTGCACGTTTCGCAGAATATTAGCATATGCCCGCAATATGTGGGTATATGCCGATAATTTATTGAGCGTGGGGAGAGGCTGCCTCTCCCATTCCCGGACGCCAACGACCGCCGATTAAACCTGCATCATCCCTCCATCGATACACAACTCCGCGCCCGCCACAAAACTGCTGTCGGACGATGCAAGGAATAACGCCGCGTTCGCCACTTCCTCCGGACGACCCAGGCGGTTCAAAGGAATCCGGCTGGTCAGCGAGAGCCGGACTTCGTCGCTGACGTTCTCGAACATGGGAGTGTCGATGGGACCCGGGCTCAACACGTTCACGCGGATTGCCCGTGCCGCGAGTTCGGCAGTCCAGGTACGCGCATACGACCGGACTGCGGCCTTTGTAGCCGAGTACGTTCCGTAACCCGGGTTGCCGATCGATCCGGCAATCGAACCCACCAATACGATGCTGCTGCCGCTCGCCATGTGCTGCACCGCGCGCTGAACGGTGAACACCATGCCGCGAACGTTGACGTCGAACGCTTTATCGAAGTGATCTTCGGTCGTGGAATCGAGCGTCGAGAACTCCGATATACCCGACGACGTCACCAGGATATCCAGCTTGCCGGCCTTCGCCTTGACCGTATCGAACAGCCGGTCGAGATCGCTTGCACTCGTCACGTCACCTTGCACGGCTTCCACGTGACCGCCAATCAACGCAACGGCCTCATCGAGCTGCGCCTTGCGACGGCCGGTGATAAAAACATGGGCGCCTTCTTCGGCGAAGCGCCGCGCTATCGCAAGACCGATCCCGCTATTGCCACCGGTGATAACCGCTGTCTTTCCTTCGAGCTTCAGCACAGTCAACCCCTTGTATGTTCAGTCCGGCCGAAGATACACCGTGTATATTTAGTGTCAATTACGCACCGTTCATAGACTAGATATACGAGAGGAAACCGTGATGGCATCAAAGGTGGCATTGAAGGCGGAACCGCCGCTTGCCGAGATCAACGCGACGCGGCCCGTTCTAGAGCAGATCGCGAACAAATGGTCGGTGTTGATTCTGACTGTGTTGTGCACTGAACCCTCGCGTTTTAACGCGATAAAGCGACGCCTCGATCCCATTACGCACAAGGCGTTGACCGAAGCTTTGCGACGGCTGGAGCGAAACGGGCTGGTCAATCGCCGGGTCATAGCATCGTCGCCGGTGGCGGTCGAGTATTCGATCACTCCGCTCGGCCGAACGCTGCAAGATCCATTCGAGGCGCTCGTGTTGTGGGCGGCGAAGCATGGCGGGGGTATCGAGAGAGCGCAGCTTGCATACGATGAAAGGCGCTTTGAACCGGTTTAATCGGCAGCCCGGGTTTGCTTTCCCTCTGCGGCCAGATAGCGTCCGGGCGTCGTCCCCAAGGCGCGCCGGAACATATCGATAAACGCGCTGACGTTGTCGTATCCCAGTTCGAGCGCGATCGTCGTCACCGACACGCCATCCGCGACAAGTTCCAGCGCGCGAAGCAAGCGCGCCTGCTGACGCCATTGCGCGAAACTCAAGCCGGTCTCCTCCGCAAACCGGCGGCTCAAGGTCCGTGGCGCCAGACCCGCCCACGCTGCCCATTCCTCGAGACGGCGGTTGTCGGAGAGATCACTGGCTAACGCATCCGTGATTCGGATGAGCCGTGCATCTTCCGGGCGCGGAAGGACCAGCGATTCTTCTTTCGATGCGGCCAGTTCATCGATCACCACTTCTGCTATCCGCGTCTGCGTCTGGTCCAGCTCGGCGCCCGGCCACGTCGCGGCGCGTCTCACTGCTTCGCGCAGCAACGGCGTTGTCCTGATCGCCCGGGGCTCCGACGGCAGATTGGCACATCGGTGCTCGGTGATGAAAACGCTCCAGCCCGAGAACGGTCCATACGAGCGCACGGAGTGGACGCAATGCGGCGGAATCCAGATTGCATGGACGGCGGGGACGACCCAGTGCTGTTTGTCCAGGCCGACCGACATCAAGCCGCTCAATGCGCCCATGAGTTGTCCGCGCGCATGGCTGTGCGACGGCGTGGCGCGCGCTTCGTCTTGCGTCAGTTCAGCCGCGGCGAGGAACGGACCGTCCGGCGAGGTCACGAGGTCGGGTCGAATCAAATATGAAGTCATGGCTGAAACGCGGTATCGATTGGCCTTTATACCGGAGACTGGCCGTGCTCGCACGCCTAAACTGGCTTCATTCTTACTGCTTCAGGAGGCCATCGCGATGCGAGCCCAGGACATGCTCCCCGACCATATCAATCAGGCTGAAATCGGCGGGACCACGATTCGAAAGGGTACTGTCGCCGCATTTCTCGCGAATGCACGTGTCTGGACCAATCCGGAAGCAAGCGAAAACGCACGCGCTGAAGTCGAGACGGACATGCTTGAAGCGCTGCCCGCACTGCGCGCGGTCGGCTTGTTCGATGTCCTCGACATTCGCGATGCCGCGCTTCGCGCCTGGGTCGCCGCGCACACCAAGGACTAAGGAAAACGCCATGAAAGCAGCAATCATCAAAACGCCGGGTGAAGGCCCGGTTTACGCCGACTTCGATCAACCCGTCGCTCAAGCCGGCCATCGACTGATCGAGGTGACGGCAAGCGCACTGAGCCACGTTGCGCGGGCGCGGGCATCGGGGACGCATTATTCATCGGCGACGACGTTCCCGTTCGTTGCAGGCGTCGATGGAACCGGGCGTCTGGAAGACGGTCAGCGCGTCTATTTTTTCAAGCCGGAGGCGCCGTCTGGATCGTTGGCCGAATACTGCCTCGTGTCCGCCGCTCATTGTGTCGCGTTGCCCGATGCGCTCGATGACGTCACCGCAGCGGCCATCGCGATTCCGGGCATGTCTTCTTTGGCGGCGCTCGTCGAGCGGGGCGGATTTGCTGCCGGCGAGACGGTGCTGATCAACGGCGCGACGGGTACGTCCGGGCGCCTCGCGGTGCAGATCGCGAAGCATCTCGGGGCGGGGAAGGTCATCGCTACCGGGCGGCGCGAGACCACGCTTGCATCGATGAAAACAGCCGGCGCCGATGTGACTATTTCGCTGGAACAGGAAGAGGGCGCGTTGAACCGCGCGTTTGAGTCGCAATTTGCAGGAGGCGTGGACGTGGTGCTGGATTACTTGTGGGGAAGCAGCGCCCGGGCGTTGTTGGTTTCAGCGGCGAAGGCGTCGCCTGACGATCATCCAGTCCGGTTTGTGCAGATCGGTTCCATTAGCGGCACCGATATCCAGTTGCCGGCCGCCGTCCTGCGCTCGGCGGCGATCACGCTTACGGGCAGCGGTATTGGAAGTGTTCCGTTGCCCCGCCTTCTGCATGCCATGCAGCAAGTGTTCAATGCAGCCGTACCCGCCGGTCTGCGGACCGACACCGAGATCGTTCCGCTTGCGGATATCGGCAAGTCTTGGGCGCATGCGGACAGTTTGCGCCGGACGGTTTTTGTTCCGAAGCCGTGAGGTCAAGAGCGGTACGATGAACATCGCCGGCGGTATAACGTGTACGCTACAATCGCCGCATGGCTAAAAAATCCCCTCCTGCTCCCGCCGTCAAGGACGTTCGCGCTGTTGCGGACGTCCCGAAGCTTACCGGCGCCGACGAGTATCACTTCTCCGAGCAGATCGGCCACCTGCTGCGGCGCGCGTATCAGCGACACGTCGCGATCTTCCAGGCGGCAATTCCCGATTCGGACCTGACGGCCGCGCAATTCGTGACGTTGTGCGCGGTGAAGGAGCAGCAGTCGTGCTCGCTCAACGACATCGTGAAAGCGACAGCTATCGACCAGGCTACCATCCGTGGCGTGGTCGAGCGGCTCAAGGCGCGTTCGCTGATTGTTGTTTCCCCCGATCCGCTCGATGGACGCAAGCTTCTTGTTCGCACTACGCCCGAAGGCCTTGCGCTGATTGATCAGAGCATTCCGTTTGCCAAGCAGGTCAGCGAGCAGACGTTCGGCGGATTGAACCCCGCCGAACGTGTCGCGATCGTCTATTTGTTGCGGGCGATGACGCGGGCGGAAGAAAATTAAAGCACCGGCGTCAAAGATGCTTGCAACGCAGCCCGAACCACATCGGCCGTGAACGGCGCTTCCCGGAACCTGACGCCGGTGGCATCAAAAAGCGCATTGGCAATAGCCGCCGCCCCGGGCAAGGAAGCCGACTCGCCCGACCCCAGCGGCGGTTCCCCTTGCCGTTCCATTTGCACGACATCGATCAACGGTAATTCCGGGAAGGTCAGGATCGGATAACTGCCCCATTCGCGACTCGCGACGAGACCATCGGTGAAGCGAACACGCTCCTTCAATACACGGCTGATCGTCTGAATCACATTGCCGTGGATCTGATGACGCACGCCATCGGGATTGACCACCGTGCCGGTATCCTGACCAACGGTCACGCGCTTCAGACGGATTTCGCCGGTCACACGATCCACCTCCAGATCGACGATCCAGGCCGACCATGCCGCCCCAAACCCTGGAAAGCGGCTATGAACGTAACGCGCATACGCCACGCCATGTCCTTGCAGGACGCGCGTGTTCGCATCGTCAGGTTTTACGCGACGTTGCCAACCCGCACGCGCGGCCACTGCTTCCAGCAACTCCCTCGCGCGTTCGTCCTGCAAATGCCGCAGCCGGAATTCGAGCGGATCGGCGCCTGTTTCGACGGCGAGTTCATCGATGAACACATCATGCGCAAACGAGTTCGGCAACGCCGATACCCCCCGGAACCACGACGCCCTGATGAGTGGTGCCATGTCGTTGCACACAAACCGCCGATGCTCGAACGTGTACGGCGAAACCGCCGTGCGATCGCCCATTTCGAAGACGCGCGGCTCGGCCGGCAACGCGCCCGTGAGCAGCAATGCAAGCAGCGGCGCATCGTTCGATGGATACCGCGACGCGAACTCATACGCAAGCGTCTCGCCGCTGTCCGAGACAGTGCCGGTCACGTCCACCACTTGCGCGGTTCCCTTGGGCTCCCACTGATGCTCATCGGCACGAGACAACTGCACGCGCACCGGGCGGCGCATCGCACGCGAAAGCAACAGGGCGTCGCCGGCCACGTCATCGGCGCAGTTGCGGCCGTAGCATCCGGAGGCTTCCATGCGCACGATATCGATGTCACCTTCCGCGCGTTCCACGAGTCGCGACAGGTCGAAGCGCAAGCTTTGCGGGTTCTGCGTTCCTGACCACACGGTGATGTGGTCATCGCAGTAATCGGCGAGGGCGCAGGACGGTCCTATCGATGCATGCATCTGGTAGGGCCACACATAAGTGCGTGTCAGGGTCGTGGTATTGGGCTTGCCCTGAACGGATGCCACATCGCCTTCTTCGAGCAGCAAGCGCCGCTTTGCAGGCGCGTTCGATATGGCCTTCGCGGGGTCATCGAGAGACGGCAGCGTTGGCATCGGCCGCCATCTGACGCGCAGCGCGCGGGCGGCGCGAATGGCCTGTTCCTCGCGTTCGGCGACCACGCCAACGAAGTCGCCGATCACCACAACGCCGCGCACGCCGGGCATGGCTTCCACGGACGACCGGTCCACATCGATCAGCATCTTGCCGATGAACTCGCCGCAATCATGTCCCGCATACGGCGGCCGCACCACACGCCCGTGCAGCATGCCGGGCACGCGCATATCGTGCACGAACGTGAGCGCGCCCGTTGCTTTCGCGGGCAGATCGACGCGCGGCGTCGAGCGTCCGACAATGCGGTATGTCGACGGATCTTTCACCGCAGTGGTGTTATCGAGCGCGAGCGTCAGGCGCTCGCCTCGAAGCAATGCGCCGAAGCTGAGGCGGGTGCCATCAGGTGCGATGACGCAGCCATTGTCGGTACGCAGGAGCGCGGCATCCGCGGCGTCCATTCCCCACACGCGCGCCGCCAATCCGACCAACGCAAGCCGCGCTTGCGCCGCCGCATACCGCAGCGGCACGGCCGAGATCTGGATCGTCGCGCTTGCAATCGTCGGCCCCTGGTTCGGCACTTGCGCCGAATCGCCCAGGATCATCTGCACGCGCGTGGCGGGCACGTCCAGCTCTTCCGCCACGATCTGCCCGAGCGATGTCCGGATGCCCGTTCCCAGATCCACATGACCGTTGAAGGCGAAAATGCGTTCGTCGTCGAGTACGGCGACGAAGATTTCCGGCGTGTCCTGAACGTACGAAGACCCGCTGCCCGGTTGCCCGGGCGCGGGTTTCACCGGCGCGGCCGGCTGCCTGACGACGTTCAGGCAGCCGTTGCGCGCGAGCAGTTCACCTCGGGTAGGCGTTCCTGCAATTGGCATGACGCGTTTTCCAGAAAATGCGGTTATCGATTAACAATACTTTTGGGCATCGCCAGCGCCAAGAGGCATCCTGCCAGCATGCAAATGCCGAACGTGATCAAACCGGCGCTCATGCTGTGCGTCGTGTCTTTCATCCAGCCGAGCACGTAGGTGCTCGCAAAACCGCCGAGGTTCGCAATCGAACATGCGAACGCGATGCCCGCCGCCGCAGCGGTGCCGCGC
The DNA here is from genome assembly GCF_053574605.1 of Caballeronia sp. M23-90. Classification (NCBI taxonomy): domain Bacteria; kingdom Pseudomonadati; phylum Pseudomonadota; class Betaproteobacteria; order Burkholderiales; family Burkholderiaceae; genus Caballeronia; species Caballeronia sp. M23-90. The sequence continues at coordinate 16,949 of NZ_JBSIPA010000049.1, forward strand.
AGGAACGTGGACGGCAGGGCCCATACCACCGGCATGGCCGCGGCGACGCCAGCGTTCGCAATCGACAACAGGATCACGGTGATCGCCGTGTTGCCGCTGAAGAATGTGCTCGCGATCAAACCAAACGCCGTGCACGCAAACGGCACGACGATATGCCAGCGGCGTTCGCGATACTTGTCCGAACTCGCGCCGGTCACGAGCATCATGATGACGGCGAGCGCATTCGGAATCGCGGTCAGCATGCCGATTTCCAGCGCGCTCTCGACGCCCGAATCGCGAATGATGCTGGGCATCCAGAAGCTGATGGCATACGTCCCGAGCAACACGCACAGATCGATGAGACCCAGCGCCCATACCTTCGGGTCCGTGAACGCGTCCCGCAGCCGATGCCCCTTGCCCGCATGCGATTCCTGCGCGAGATCGTGCTTCAGGCGGCGGCGTTCATCGTGATCGAGAAACTTGGCGGACTCCACGGTATTGGGCAGATAAAAAAACACCAGCACCCCCAGCACGGTGGACGGCAACGCTTCCAGGCCGAAGAGCCACTGCCAGCCTTGCCAGCCGTGCATGCCGTCGAAAAAGGTCAGGATCCATCCTGACAACGGGCCGCCAACCAGGCTCGACAACGGCAGCCCCATCATGAAGAGCGCGATGATCTTGCTGCGCCGTGCATCGGGGAACCAGTTCGTCAGATACAGCAGCACGCCCGGCAGGAAACCCGCTTCAGCCACGCCCAGCATGAAACGCAGTACGTAGAACTGGCCGGGCGTCTTCACGAACACGGTGAGGCCGGAGAGGATGCCCCACGTCACCATGATCCGCGCAATCCAGAGCTTCGCGCCGACTTTTTGCAGGATCAGGTTGCTCGGCACTTCGAACAGGATATAGCCGACAAAAAAGAGGCCGGCGCCGAGTCCGTAGACGGTATCGCTGAAATTGAGTGCATCGAGCATCTGCAGCTTTGCGAGGCCGACGTTCACGCGGTCCAGATACGCCGAGAAATAGCAGAGGCAGAAGAACGGTATGAGCCGCCAGGTGAGCTTCTTGTAAAGCATGCGTTCTGCCTGGGCGTCGGTGTGCAGCGAGCCGCGCGCAGTGTCCGTGATCGGGGTCGACATGAGGTGTCTCCTGGGAAGCTTGCTTTAATGAGGTGCTGTGAATGAGGTGCTGTTTAAAAGGTGCGATCGCGGGTGCGGCATGGGCGTCTCAGCGTCTACAAAGTTACGTAACCAAAATCCGAAAAGCAATATTTTTATAACAAAATATCGTTATAAATCAACGGGTTAAGTGTATTGCTTCAGACGTGCCGAAGCGTCCCGCAGGCTTGTACCCGGGGGACGTTTCAAGGTGAAATCAAGTTGATTCAGGCGGGCTTTCGCGTGCCTTCTCTAGCGGTTTTCGATGCTTGCAAATGCTTCGTCAAGCGTCATCACGGCGGCGTATTTCTGCTGCATATCGAAGAGATTTGCATCGTGCGGACCGATCGCGCGATCACCGACGCAATCCGAAATGACCAGCGGGCGGAAGCCGTGCGACATGGCATCGACCACACTGGCGCGCACGCATCCGCTCGTCACCGCACCCGCCACGATCAGCGTCTGGACCGCGCGTTGCGATAACCACGGCGCGAGTTGCGTGCCGAAGAACGCGGACGGCACGGTCTTGCGCACGACTAGTTCGCCGGCGGCGGGCGTGAGTTCCGGCACGATTGCGCTGTTCGGGTGATCTTCGGTCAGCGTCGCCATGCCCGGGACTTTCAGGGAGAAGACGTTGTCGTCGCTGCCATCGGCGGCATAGACGATCCGGCTATGCGCAACCGGCCATTTATCGCGCCGCGCTGCCGCAAGCAAGTGCGTGGTGCGTTCAATGGCCGGTGCAATGTTGCCGCCGCCGAAAGTCTTCGGGTCCGCGAAACCGACCACGAAGTCCACGATCAACAAGCCGATATTGCCTTTCACCGGCAATGGCGTGCCGAATCCCTGCTGCTTGTAGACGCCGGATTCCGCATGGCTCTGGATGTCGCTCATTCAATTGCTCCGATTCGAGATTGTGTTATCGGTCCATCACCACGCCGTCGCGAACCACGGCTTCGCCGTCGAGCATCACATCGCAATGACGCAGCGGAATGTCGATGTGACACGTCGTGGTGCGCTTGCCGCCGGCTTCGTTGTTCGGCCCAAGAGAAAACAGGAAATTGCCTTCGAATGCACGCGCATCCATGCCGATGGTCGCCTCGCGGTCATAGAGCCCCAACGTGGACCAGCGAGCGCGTGGCTGCAAACCCCAGCCAATATGCGAGATCGCATATCCTTCGGGATCGTTGAACGAAGCCATGTAGTCGCTGAGCAGGGCCGCGTCCACGCCACCATCGATGCGCGTTGCGTAACCATTCACAACAGTCAGCGTGATCGGCTCGCTCACGTAGCGTTTTTGCGGCAGCAGGATGTCGCCGCGATCGATCACGATCTGCCCGCTTGCCTGGCCTTCGTTCGGGAACGTCAGCACGAAACCGCTTGGCCAGTGGTCCCAGCGGCCGGGTTCATCGACGAAACCGTATTCGGAGATGGCCGGGAATTCGCCCAGCGGACACACCAGTTCCGTACCCGCTTTCGACTTCACCCGCATTTCCTTCGATACCGTGATCCGCGCAGCCGCAGCGCGCACGCGCGTTCGATCGGCCTCGGTCGGAATCATGCGTACGAGTACTTCAGGCGGTTCGACGGCGAGCAGGATCTTCGTGCCGGTCTTGAGGATCTCGTGCTGCTCCGGCGAGAACAGCAGCGTCATCAGGTCGAGCACGAGATCGCTTTCCTTCAGCGCCGCAATGGCCGCGTGATTGCCGGTCAGCGGCGTGGTGCCGAGGTATGCGAGCGAATCGCGGCTCAGCGCCTTCTCGCCGTTCACCGGCAGCAGGTCGAGCCGGTTGACGATCGCGCCCATCGACTGCGTGGCGATCAACGCGCTCGACAACGTCTGCGGATGCGTGGACGCGCTCGTGAGGACGGTGACGGTCTGGCCAGCCTGCAGCTTCGATAACGTCAGCACCTCTTTCCACGCGGCAATCATTTCGTAATCGCTGATAGGCATGACAGTTCCTTTTTGGGTGATCTATGCGAGCTTTGCGCCGAGGAAATCGCCGAATGCTTCGTAGAAGCCGGCTTCGTTGTCCCACGGAATCATGTGGCCGGCATCCGGCACGCGCGCGTGCAGCAAACCCGGCGCGAGCGCCTGCATTTCCTTCACGTCCTCGTCGAGCACCACGTCGCCGCGTGCGGCCGTGATCAGCAGCGACGGCACGCGCAGGAGCGGCAGGTCTGCATGGATGTCGTCGGTATGGAAACCTTCGAACGACGCAAGCATCGCGCGTTCGTCGCAGGTATGGAGCCATTGCGCGCGCACGCGGCGTTGTTCTTCGGTCCACGTCGGGCAGAAGGCGAGCATGCCTTCCGCGTCGATGCCCTTGACCGCGAGGCGGATGGAATCGACGTACCACGGCAGTTTCGCCGGATACGCGCGGCGGCCGGGACCGGACACGGGCGGATCGACGAGAACCGTGCGCGTCAGGCCTTCCGGTGCGCTGCGAGCGGCGCGGATTGCGATGCGGGCGCCCATCGAATGGCCAACGAGCGCATAGTGTTCAAGGCCGAGCGCCTGAGCGAGCGCGATGACATCGGCGGCTTGTGCGTCGAGACCGTAGTCGAGCGTAGCCGTGGCCTCCGACAAACCACGGCCGCGGACGTCGAGCACGTAGGTATCGAACTGGCGGCCGAGCACTTCGCCGACGAAACCCCACGTCACCGCCGGGCTGGTGATGCCGGGGATCAGGATCACGGCAGGGCGGCCGGCGCGCACGCCGTCTGCACCGCCATAGCGCAGGAAATGCTGACGAATGCCGTTGGCATTGACGTTCGCGCCGTAAAGCAAAGTTGAGTCCATCGCGGAGTCCTTGGATGAGTCGAGAGCTTGCATCGGAAGGTTCGACAGGGCGATCAATATGCGCCCGACAGCAGCGCGCCCGCGCCCGGCACGACGCGCTCGAGATCGAGTTCGCGCAGCATGGCGTAGGTCGTCGCGATCGCGGCGGTGATGACCGGCTTGCCTGTCATGGCTTCGACTTGCGGCACCGCAGCAAGCGACGGCATTTGCACACACGCCGACAGTACGATTGCATCGACGTCCTTGTAGTTCAGCGTCTTCACGATTTCCGGCAAGAGGCGCGGGTCGTGACGGCCAACGTCCAGATTGTCGGGAATCTCGAGCGCACGATAATCGACGACTTCAAACCCTTCCGAGCGGATGTAATCCACCACGAGCTCGGTCAGCGGCTTCATGTAAGGCGCAACCACCACAATACGCTTCGCCTTGATGACCTTCAGCGCGTCGACCAGCGCACCCGCGCTCGTGATGACCGGCGCGGAACCGCCGTTTTCGACCGTACGTTCGTGCAGCCGCTTTTGAGAGACGCGGTGATACCCATGGCCCATCGCCATGATTGCAACGAGGCATGCATATCCCAGCACGTCGACGCGTGCGTCGCTGAGTTCGAGCGCGCAGCGGTCCGATTCCGCATCCATGGCCGCAAGCTCCTCCTTCACCACTTTCTTCATGCGCATGCGGCTCGAATGGAAAGTGAAGCGCTCCGGGCGGATGGTCTGCCGCGCGAGCAGCATGGCCGGAATCTCGGTTTCCATTGTTGTATTCGAACTCGGCACGATCTGGCCGATGCGGAAGTTTTTGGTCATCTGTTCGACTCCGTAATTCGTGGGCCGCACGGGGCAGCTTGTCTGGTTCAGGAAAGTCTAGTGTACACGTTGGAATATAACAAGATTCCACAAATAAATTTTAATGGTGCAGCTATGCTTCAGCTTGGTGAAAACCCTTATAAATCGCACCGATAAAGGGCTTTCCCGCACCTGTCGAGATCGACTGCAAATTTTCTTTACCCAAAATAATTCAATGTGTACACTCGATATCAGTTCACACACAGGCTCGGTTGAACGACTTTCGTCCGAGCGCCAGACATGGAGAGATCATCATGAGCACACCCCGTATCGCGATTGTTGGCGCGGGCCTTGGAGGAACGGCGGCAGCCGCGTTGATGCAGCGCGCCGGTTATTCAGTGCGTCTGTATGAGCAGGCGCCGGCGTTCTCGCGTCTTGGCGCAGGCATCCACCTGGGGCCGAACGTGATGAAGATCATGCGTCGCATCGGTTGCGAAGATGCGTTGAATGTCATGGGATCGCATCCGGACTTCTGGTACAGCCGCGACTGGAAAAGCGGCGAGGCGATTGCGCAGATTCCGCTCGGCGATTTCGCTGTCAACGAATATGGCGCGACCTACCTGACGGTGCATCGCGGCGACTTTCACGCGCTGATGACGCAAGCCGTTGCGCCGGGCACCATCGAATTCAACAAGTGCCTGACCAATATTGAAGAAACCGATAAGGACGTGCGCCTGACGTTCGCCGACGGCAGCGTGGAAACGGCCGATATCGTGATCGGTGCGGATGGCGTGAACTCGAAACTGCGCGATCACCTGCTTGGCGCCGAGCCGCCGCGTTATACGGGTCATGTGGCGCATCGCGCGGTGTTTCCGGCGTCGCTGCTCGGCACCGATCCGTTCGACCTGTGCGTCAAATGGTGGTCGGAAGATCGCCATATGATGGTGTATTACGTCACGTCCAAGCGCGATGAAATCTATTACGTGACCGGCGTTCCGCAAGCAGAGTGGCCGGCGGGACAATCGGTTGCGCCGAGCAGCCGCGACGAGATGCGCGAAGTTTTCGCGGGTTACCATCCGTCGGTGCAAAAGCTGATCGATGCCACGCCGGAAGTCACGAAGTGGCCGCTGCTGGAACGCGACCCGCTGCCGTTGTGGAGCCGCGGCCGGCTGGTCCTGCTCGGTGACGCCTGCCATCCGATGAAACCGCACATGGCGCAGGGCGCGGCCATGGCTATCGAAGATGCGGCCATGCTGACGCGGTGCCTGGACGAGATCGGCGTGAGCGATTACACGAATGCGTTCGCGCTGTATGAAGCCAATCGCGCGGAACGTGCTTCGAAGGTGCAGCTTGTGTCGCACAACAACACGTGGCTGCGCACGAACGAAGATCCGGCGTGGGTCTTTGCGTACGACGTGTTCAACGAGCCGTTGAAGACGCCAGCGGCGAAGCAGGCTTCGACGGCTGCAGCCTGATACTGATAAACGTCAAACATGAGCGTGTCCGCATCTGCATCATCGGCCTCCGAATCCATGACGCTCAGTGTCAATGGTTCATCGCGTACGCTCGAAGGCGTGACGCGTGACACGCCCTTGCTTTATGTCTTGCGCAACGACTTCGAGCTGAACGGTCCGAAGTATGGCTGCGGCCTGATACTGATAAACGTCAAACATGAGCGTGTCCGCATCTGCATCATCGGCCTCCGAATCCATGACGCTCAGTGTCAATGGTTCATCGCGTACGCTCGAAGGCGTGACGCGTGACACGCCCTTGC
>NZ_JBSIPA010000004.1:0-51059 GCF_053574605.1 Caballeronia sp. M23-90
TCCTGTGCCGATAATCCCGAGCGTTTTGCCGCTGACGCCGACGTGGTGGCGTTGTGTCAGTTCCTGCCCGAGCGCTATACCGACCTGACTACTGGCCGGCCCGGGCAGGAACTGACACAACGCCACCACGTCGGCGTAGCTGCGTTCGCTTAGCCAATGTCGGCGCGTGACAAATTCAGCGCGGAAGTAGCCAAGGTGCGCGATAGGACCACCGAACGAGGTCAACCCCAAACGCAGGAAGATCAGGAATACCGTCCAGGCACGGTCACGCGCGTCCGCCTCGATTTCGCTTCCAGTCGAAAACATCCTCTACTCCTCCGAGGGATACCGCAAGAACTATAATCGAAACTCGATATCGAATTTCGATTATAGCAAGCAGCTTGTGGGCGTAGGGCGATCGTCAATGTGAGCTATACCCTAGCCTGATGTCAGGGCAGCCCTGTCAGAAACGTCCAGAATCCGTCTAAGCGCTAGCCTGAGCGAGTGGAAAATGCAATTTCGAACGATCCGGCGTGCGCAAAGTCCAGTTAAGAGCATCCTTGACCAGGTAAGAGAGCTTGGCTCTCCTACCTTTCAGTTTCCGATTGATGCGCTCAGAATCAGCCTCCGGAATATCCGTCGTTCAACGTCTTCAGGAACGCGATGATGTCTTTGATATCGTTTTGTGTCATCGCCGGCCGGTCACCGAACTTGCGATCAAAGGGCGCGTCCTTGTCGTCGATATTCGCGTGGAACTTTGGAGGAAGATCGTCGTACTTCTGTACCTTCCCATCCGGCCCCTTGGGATAGAACTTTGCGGGGTTGGTGTTGCGTTCGTTATAAAACGCCATGACATCATTCAACGAGCTATAGATGCCGTTGTGAAAGAATGCGTGACGCGTCGCGGAATTGCGGAGAGTCGGAGTCAGAAACATACCGCAATACTGCGTTTGGTCTTTCAAATCATCGCGGAATGGACCACACACACCCATGTCAAAGAAAGCAGGGTTGTGATTCACAACGAGCTTCAAATTGCGCGGCACGCCCAGCGCTTCATATTGATAATCGGTGAACATGGGCGGCAATCCGTCAGCACCTGGCTTTGACAGGTGGCATCCGGCACAGTTTGCCTTGTCTGGATCGTTGAATAATCGCAGACCATGAAGCTCAGCCCGGCTCAGACGTGCTTTTCCCTCCAGCCACAAGTCGTACTTGCTTGAGTATGGATGAAAAGACTGGTCTTCGACTTGATATCGCGCTACTGCAAACATCGCCTCCGAAACCGCGAGCTGTTTGTTTTTAAAGATGTTTGGACCGAAGAGCTTTACGAAGTCATCATTGTAGGATGTCTTCTGAAGCTTCTCGAGCACGTCGTCCATGGTGCCGTTGGCCATCTCAACGGCATTGAGCAGTGGGCCGGACGCTTGGGCCTGAAGCGTATCCACACGGCCATCCAAGAAAAGACCGCCTTGCGGCACCATTGCAGGGGCTGCGGGGGCCGTGCCAGCATTTTTCTGAGCTCGTTGCGTTCCCGCTGCCTGGCTAGCGAGTTGAGCCAAGTCCGGTGGGGCGTCTGCGTCGCCCGCATCAGGACCAATGCTGAAATTTGGCTGGCGATACAGATACATCAAAGACGGTGGCGGCCTGTAGCCCTCTAGCGTCAGATGAGCACCACCCAGTTGTACCGACCGATCGTTCGACGGGCCATAGGCATTTTGTGGGCTATGGCAAGATGCACACGACTGTTTTCCCGATGCCGATAGCGTCTCATCGAAAAAGATTTTTTGTCCAAGCAAAGCGACCGCACTTAGCTTGACCGTCGGGGGCCGCTGCAGTGCTATGGGTTCAGGATTGGCGCCAGTTATAGATTCAACGACGTTTCCGATATAGGCAGGAAACTGGGCCGGATACATCAGTGCCCAAACGCCAATCACAAATAAGGCAGCTACAAGCACGGCGATGCATCGCATCGCCAGTTTTAATGACGATCGGCCTCGCTCGTTATCGGTAGGTACGTTCGTCGGCGTGGCAGCAGGTTTCAACATAAACGATGAGTGAACCGCAAAAAGATAAAAGTTGCCACCGCGCGGACGGTGGCAACTTTAGGGATGGTGGATCGCTACTGGGAGATGCTCCAAGTAGCAGCGCAACGACTAGATTGTCGGTACAGAAGCCACAGCCGACCCAAGGTTCGGATCGAGGAACAGCGTCGGATTGTTACCCTTGCCATTGAAATCGAACATCGAATTGATGGTGCCAGCGCTTGCATCAAACGACCCACCACCGATTCGCGTGCCGTTCAGCCAGTTGTCTTCGATAAACCGAACAACAGAAGCCTGACTGATCGGTGTGTGATCAACATAATTGACCTTAGCCCAGGGCGAAATCACGAGGAACGGAATCCGTGTTCCGGGACCGCAACGCCCATTCACTGCTGCGCCGTTCACACCAAGCGGCGTCGGACCAGTACCGCATTTTCCCGCGCCGTTTAATTGGTCGGCTTGTGCATCGAACGACGACGAGGTCGGGTTCGCGTACGCATGGTCATACCAGCCATCCGAATCGTCCCAAGCAACAATCACAGCGGTGCTGTTCCAGTCCGGTTGTTGCTGAAGGAAGTTGACGACCTTGGACGTGAAGGCTTGCTCATCCAAGGGATCGGAGTACCCTGCGTGTCCATCCTGAAACGCCGGCGCTTTGATGAAGCTGACCGAAGGATAGTTACCAGCCTTGACTGCTGCGAAGAAGTCATCTGTGTCGTATTGATGATTCGCCGGTTCAGCCGTTTTGCCATCAGCTTCCAGAGATAGCCCGATGACAGCGGTGGAACTCGGCCGCAGATGTTGCGGATTTGCTGTCGACGCATAGTACTGGAACCAGTTGTGATGCGGGATGTAGTCGGCCGTAGCCTGACCAACCGCCGGCGCTACCGTGCTTCGCTTACATCCGGTGGTTCCGTTGCTGTTGACAGTTGCAAGGTTGAAACCGCCCATGAACCCGCCCCAGGAGATGGTTTTGGCATTCAGCAGGTCACCGATGTTCTTTCCGGACATCATTGCTTGGTCGGTGGTGCTGGAGCACAGATCGGCACCTGGATCGACGTCGTTGATCATCGAGAAACCGCCTTGACCGTCGGCTACGTAGTAAGACCCCGATGCGGTAGTCAAGTTAAACGCCGGCTTGCTCGTCTTCACGATCTGCATACCGTTGTTTTGTCCCGAGATCACTTCCAACGCGCCAGGCGTAGAAGGTCCGAACGTGTCGGTATAGGCGTTGTCGCTCATCGCGAACTTCTGTGCATAGTTCCAGAGCGCTGTGACCGTGTTACCGTCGAAATACCCCATCACCTGCCCGGCAGTACCGAATGCGCCAGCACCACCACTCGAGCCCTTACCCGTAAATTTAGGGAATAGGTCGGCCGCACCGTTGTTGTAAGCCTGTTGCTCGGCGGTGTATGCGTGGTTTTGATCCGCCGTTGCCGCCTGCGTACGATCCAATCTAAACGGGTTCGAGGCTGCTGCTCCGTTTGCTTTGTTCGTGAAGTTAGGATTTGCGGTCAGCAGCGAGCCAGAGAGGCCATTCACAGTGGGTGTTCCAGCAGCGGGCGTGAACGCGGGCTCGCCGGCTGGGTTTGCTGCATTCGGGTATGTTGCAAAATAGTGGTCGAACGAAACGTTTTCGTTGTATATAACCACGACGTGCTTGATCGGGGTAGCCGTTGCGAGACGATTCTGAATCGATTGCGACGAATTGTTGCTGTCGCTACCGCCGCCGCATGCGTACAAGCCAAAGGCGAGGGCTGCAGCGCCAGCGCAGGCTGTTAATGATCGACGAAACATGGTGAAACTCCAGATGTCATGCGCTATTAGTATCGAGCTGCTCAGTTCGAGCGGATCGGTGTTGTGGTTCTCAAAGCCACGCGGATTTGACCACCATGACGTGAACGCCTGAAGTCGGTTCTCTTTCGCAACCATTACGCGCAATAACATCTAGTAAGAAACCGGAAGATTTGGCCGATGAGGCTGAGAACTGGAACGAGACGATAGGCGAAGTTCAAAGTTTTGAGCGGTAGGGTTCGCTGTGGCGTAACCTGCGAGGCTCAACTAGCGTTGCGCAGTCTCTGCATAAAGCTAGTGCTCTTGAAAACCAAAATGCCCGAAAACGTACTGTTGATAGAAAATGAGCCGTCGATCGCCGGGTCAATGTGGCGAAACTTAACCGAGTTGGGACTTTCCGTTTCCGTCGCTGAGAGCGCGGAACGCGCCCGCGAGATGATCTCGGCCGTGCTTCCTGACCTTATCTTGCTCAACTGGACGCTGCCTGGAGAGCCGGCCGGTAGCTTCGCTACCCAATTGCGTGCGAACGCCAGTACGCAACACGTTCCGCTTATTATGGTTGGCGCTTACGAGGAAAGACGTCGAAACATCATTAACGCGCGAATCACACCGGACGCGCATATTCCGAGGCCACTTGATCGCGATGATCTGGTCGCGCGAGTCAGAGCAGTCTTGCGCCTAAGGCAGTTCCCCCGACTTATTGACGAGCCGGTCATGATCGATGGGTTGCGCGTAGATCCGGCCACGCGTAGGGTGACCCATGAGCAGGATTCAGTTCAAACGCAGCTGGCTGTAGGACCAACCGAATTTCGGATTTTGTATTTCCTCATGACCAATCCTGGCCGCGTATTCGATCGGGCCCAGATAATGGCGGCCATATGGAATGATCCGCAAACGAGAAAAGAAAGGTCGATCGATGGCTACGTCAAGAGGCTGCGCACTGCGCTGGCACCGCAACACTACGACCAGCAAATCGAAGCAGTGAGAGGTTTCGGATATAGATTTTCGGTCAATCAGTCGCTCGACACTTGAGGGATGAGCGTTGTTTTTGATTGAAGCGCACCCAAAACGACGATCAGGTTTAGCAACGATATCTGATCGCCTCGCCACGCACACTGTCCCGAATATATATCGTCGCTGCGAACTGTTCGGTCAGAGAGAATTGAGAAAACCTAGAAGGTCATCTCCAGCCGCAAACCGCCTGTTCGTCCCGACAACGAAATTCGCCTTTGTCAGTGCTTCCTCCTTCATTGTCAGCGTCGCGTGGATGTAAATCTGGGTAGTTTGCACGGACTCGTGGCCGAGCCAAAGCGCGATTACAGAGCTGTCAACGCCAGCCTGCAGAAGATCCATGGCCGTCGAATGCCGAAGAGAGTGCATTGTCACCCGCTTCTTCAGCAACGTTTCGCAACTCTTGCCAGCGTCCCTTGTGGATTTCATGACGATCCCGCGCACGCCATGTACCGTCAGCCGTGTTCCTTTGATACTGGGAAATAAAACGGCATTCTCACCGTCCTCTGGCAGCTCCTTGCACCATTCGGATAACAACAGGCTTGTCGATTTGAGAACAGGAACACTGCGATGCTTTCTTCCTTTTCCCGTAACTTCCACATGCGACCCCGCCATCGATACTGCTATATCTTGTCGGCGCAAAGATGTCATTTCAGACAGACGAAGTCCAGTTTGAAGGGCCAAAAGCAAAAATAGATAGTTGCGACGGCCGTACCATGTCCTTCGGTCTGCTGTTTCAAGGATGGCTTCTTGCTCACGGCGCGTTAAATAACAAACCTCAGTTCTGACAAGCCTCTTGCTAGGGATAGCAAGTATTTGCTCGAATTGTTGAAGGCACTCTGGAACCTGATAAGAAGCGTATTTCACAAAAGAGTGTATTGTCGTGAGCCGCAAGTTTCGGCTACGAACGGACAGCTCGCGCGATTTCTCAAGATCGTCTAAGAACTGAAAAACAGTAGTTGCGGTGATGTCGGAGAAACGGATCTTAGAGGGCGTTCGGCCAGTCAGCGATACGAGAAATCGCACGTATTGTCTAAGTCCGTCCCTATACGCGGCTACGGTATTTGGGCTTGCGCCACGATCGCCCATAAGCCGTCGTACAAAGAACTGTTGCAGGATTGCTGGAAATTCCGGAGCTTTCATGGTCATGCTGCCCCCCACGCCCGCTCTGCTTTGTCCAGGCTGACCCGCATCAGTTCAGGGCAAAGGCTGAGGTACCAGTATGTATGCTCGTATCCAACATGCCCGAGGTAGGTTGCAAGAAGGGGCAAGCAAATCATCGGATCTCGGCCGCTGTCATACCAGCGCACCAAGGCATCGACAGCAAAAGTATGTCGAAGGTCGTGAATTCTTGGCCCAGTTTTAGCGCCGACACCGCGGATACCGATGCTTCGTGAGAGCTTATAAAACGTTACGTGAATGTCCTTATCCGACAGTCGGCCACCGCAACTTGTTGGAAAGAGAAACGGTGGCTGCTGGCGCCCTGCAAAAGCTTCGGCGTGTAAGGCTAGGTATTCACGCAGTACGTCCGCAGTTGACCCGGATATTGGAAGGATGCGCGGCTTACCAAACTTTCCAAATCGCACCGTCAAAAGCTTTTGCTGTATGTTGATATCGTTCAATCGAAGACTCATCGCTTCGCTCAATCGCATTCCTGTCACGTATATCAGTCCGAACAGGCAGTAATAAGACCATCTGCGGAGGACGCCGGTTCGCGGGTGAACCGGCATCTCGAGCGTTGCTTTGAGTAACAGCTGGATTTCAACATGGCGATAGATGTATGGGCGAGGACGTTGCCACCTGAATGGAATGAGATCGGGGCTTGGCACCTCCGTCCGACTGTCGAATGCGGACAGATACTTTGCAAACTGACGCGCGTAAGAAAGCCGTAGACACTGACCTACTCTTCCGTTGGCAGACAATGCCCATTCCAGAGCGTCTTGACACGTGATGAAATCCTTAGAGTGCGAGGCAAGCACTTGGACAAATTTGGGGAGCGCGCGTCTCTGCTGAAGCAACGAATAACCTAAATTGCGCCGCAGCTCGAAGTAATCCTCTAGAGAGGTCTTAAGTGAGGACATGGTGTTCGGTCGGCCAGGGGACTGCAAGTTCTCTCAACGACAAGAAATCTACTTTTGCGTAGATGTGCGTTGCACCCGTCGACTGATGGCCGAGAATGTGGCCGATGTCGGCCAAGCTTGATCCGCGCTTCAGCATTTCCATTGCGAGTCCATGTCTAAATTGGTGAGCGCCATAGCCCGCCGAGCACGCCCTCGTGCCTGTCAGGGCCTTGCGTACAATATCGCCGATAGCGGCAGCACCATGTAGACCAAAGTGAGGTCCTGCTATCCGGAGAAAGACGGTTCTTGTAGTGGTCACTGGCCGGCTGTGAACAAGGTAGTCAGCAATAGCTTCCCCTACATCAGCAACCAAGGGCAATCGTGCGCTCGGACTCTTCCTCCGGCGGATCAGGATGCTTCCGCTGTGCCAGTCAATATCGTCAAGCTCAAGTGCTGAAACCTCACCTGCCCGCAAACCGAGACGCCACAAAAGCAACAAAATCGCGAAGTCGCGCTTGCCGTTTGCCGTCGTGCGATCCACATGATTGATTACCTCCTCCGCTACGTCGTAGGCTAATGCCTTAGGCAGGGATGACTGAGACCAATGCGCGGCTACCGGAACAGACACAGAAAAATTTATATCGGTCTTGCCAGTTGCTCGCAGATAATTACAGAATGAGCGGAGAGAGTTCGTCATCATTTTGCATTGGGACGATGATGAGCTTTTGGCTTCCATCTGATAAAATTTAACCACGTCGGCGCCGCAAATTGTATTCATATCCGGCGCTGCATCTTTAAATTTCCAACGCATGAAATCACCGCCAGTGCGTAAGTATTGGCGGATAGTTGACTCACTGAGTCCGCGCCGCTCTTGCATGTAGTGGTTCCACTCCGCGAGCTGCGCCTGCAATGGCGACATAACAAGTGCTGGCATGAACGGCCGATCGAGGAGATGTAATTCCCTGAGAAATTCAACCAGGTGTTGTATCGCCAGGTGTTCGATTGGCCAGACAGCGTGGTATCGCTTTCTCGACCGCATGTATAAATTTACGATCGTATTGTCGACGCATTCGATGCCAAGACCATGGCCGCCGAGCCATTCGCTAAAACGAGCGATAACCGATACATGCGCGTTGACTGATATAGGAGCATATCCACGCTTGAGCGCCCAATCGACGTAGTCAATGAGCAAATCGCTTAACGGTCCGACCACTTCCGGCGGGATCTTAACTGCACGGTACACCCTGAAAGGCATCGTAGCCTCCCAAACAACGCGATATACGTTTCAGTTTATGTCGCCTACTTACGAAGCATAGGGAGGGAAAATACTGATCGCCCCCGTTTGCAGCGACATAATTTGCGTGCCAACCTAATACATCGAGTCCTGGCGCCAAGAGCTGGCAAAACCCATGATGTTGCACGACAGGCAGATCGACCTTCGGGTGGGGAAAGCTTTCGATGCAAACATCCCAGAGAAGTCGCTGGATGATGTGCAACGGCGCCTTGCGATGCTGGGCCAGCACGGTCGGTTCGATGAGTTGGGTGCCGGTGGTCTATCCGTTTCTCTGCACGGTGATGTCGACCTGCTCATTGCGTTATATGGCGAAGGCGGCCCATTCAGCTTATGGCGTGTGCTTACCGTCGGCGATTGCGGATCGGTGCCGGTTACGGCTCCTGTCCCGCGGTTGCTGCCGGCCGCTCAGGTCATGCGCCAGATGCCAGATGTCAGGTGTCATGCGATTGATGATGAAAACCGGGTGGTGTCGTTCGACGGAAAACCTTGGCATCACGCTGGCTGGCAATACAACGCTGTCGGGTCATTCATTACCGACCTCGCGTATGACCTCGATATGGCTCATCCCGGCTTCGCCAAGCGCGCCATCCCAGAATATCGGGACATGCTGCGCAAGGCTTCACCGCTGCCGCGCGACACTGCGCTAACCATTTCGCGTGCGCCTGTGGGTGTGAGCAAGTGGGCGGTGGCATCGGCAGATGAGCTTGCTCAAGGCATCGGCATCGTTGCATCGGGTCAAGATGCTCCGCAGGAGTACCGCTGTCTGTTCGGCGAACTCCTTCCAGATACCGAGGCCAATTTGCTCTATAAATTAGGGCATCTTGAACGCTCGCAGGTCACGTGGGATGTTCCCTTGGACCAATCGACCAACGAGCCGCTGCGTGAGGCGTGCAACGAACAGTATTCCCTCTCGCTGTTTTAACTCTTTCGACAAACCGCTCCCATTTGGAGCGGTTTTTTTTCGTCAGTGGCGCGCAACACCGTCCTTTATGAGGGGCCGATATCAGTTCGTGAGCGTCTCGAGTAGCCGCATAAGGTGCGTGGTCGCATGTCCCTTCTGGCAGTACGCGTCGATCTCTTCGTTGACCAGGCGTTGGCGAACATCTTTTTCGTCCAGGGCGGTGAACGCAATGATCACAGTTTCGACTGTCCGGGCATCCGCGCGTATCGCTAATGCCGCCTGTAATCCATTGCAGTCAGGCATAGATATGTCCATCACGATGATTTGCGGCAACCATTCGCTCGCGACGATGATCGCTTCGCGCCCACCGAGGGCAATACGGCAGTCGGCGTTGTGAAAAGACATCATGGCCGCGAGCGCTTCTACGCCATTGCGGTTGTCGTCCACGAGGAGAATGCGTATTTTTTGCCCGTCAGGATGGGCGCGCCTGGCAGTCCAGGTATGAGCGAACCGGTTCATAAGATACTGCATGTGCGACCCCGCAGAAATTACCCATAACGTTGGCCTCGCCGCCTTTCGTGCAGACGCGATGCTTATCAAACTTGTAGCAACGAGAGGGCCTAAAGACCGTCCCAGGCTCAAAACGCGAAAGACGTTTGCGTCAGAGGTGCGGGGACACACACAGATACAACGGAAGGGCGACGCAAAGTGCTTGGATGAGCGGTTGGCGACACGGGTCGTGCCGCAAGCAACTCGTCGTAACGTGCGATGACAGCTTCAGGACTCGTGTGCTCGACAGCGAACCTCAGTATCCCAGCGACTCGCCGGCGCACGCTTGCGAGGAGAGTGGCTTCAGCCGTTGTGGGGCGCGCCGTCGGCCATCCGGCCGAAAACAGCAGGTGCGAGGGAAGCTCAGCTTCGATCGCTTGACGCCGCTCTGCTGCCGCCTTGGCACGAACGACGGCCTTTGCGAGCGAATCAGATAACAGGTCGGGGGCAACGTCGGCGAGCCACCGTTGCCCTTGAAAAGCGAAGCTTGAGGTGGCCTCTAGTTCCACCATGGCGCGATAGATGTCGTGGTTGTCCGCACAGCCGGCCGCGGCGCGTAGATCATCAAGCGAACTCATGATGCAGTACGCGCATGAGACTCGCGAGGCAATCGTACTTGATATATGCCTCGTGAAGCGCGAGCTTGGCATCAGCGATCTCGGCGAATACATCCTCAATCGTCCAGTCGATGATCGCGTTCCACGTAATGCCTTGCAGACCTCGACGTGTGAGCGCAGCCGCTGCAGCGGCCGGAGGCATCTTGCTTCGAGCCGTGCTTTCTTGGCGGCGCACCCCGGTAACGTTCACGATGTTATGCGCAGGGTAGCGTTTTTTTAGCGCGCTAAAAATTACACTGAATTTTAATTCGCTCGTGCAGAAACGCATGCTGGGCGTGCTCCACGGCAAGATCAGCTTCACACACGACAGACTGCGATAACGCTCGACGTTGTTCTCCCAGCGTTTTTGCCATCGAGCAAGCATGTCTCCCGCTTGCCGACGAACGGTGAGCAGCTCCCATCCGAGTTTTGCCGCGAGGCGCTCGCACGCCGGTCCACTATCTTTCCATTCCACGCGTCCCAAGTCCGCATGGATGAGCACGCGGGGTCCGGTATGTCCGATTCGATCGAGGTGTGCTGCAACTGCCAACGCGCACGCTACGCTGTCCTTCCCGCCGCTTACTGAAACCGCGACTGCTGAGTTTGACGCGAGCAAGATATTGACCTCGTCAGAGGTGCTGACGTGTCGCTGCGAGTTTTTCCGCAACGAAGGGGCGATATGAAGGCGGCTTACATCGATGAGCTCATACATAGCGAAGATGGGATTGAGGGTGACAATCAATCTTCGCAGTTGAGCCGAGAAGTCAAGCTGCGGACGTCAGTTGAATTGTGGCTGTCTGCTCCTGACCCCTCAGGCTGCGATGAGCGCAGGTGAGGTTGTTTGTGCGAGACCTTCGGAACGGGCCGCCAGCGCATGTGCTTCAAACGCGCGCGCAAGCGCGGCCACCCGATTTTGCTGGGAAGCTAACAACATGTACTTGTCCCCCAGCTCGGAGGCGCGAGTGACCCAATAGGACGCATCAAGGCATCCGGATTGGGCGAGTGCGTCAAGGTGAAGCGCGGCATTGAGAACGGCTTCGAGATGGCGGATTTCTCTATCTGCCAAATGAGCGCTCTGCTTTTTATTGATCGTGACGGTGTTCGCAACTTGAAAAGCTCGCCCCATTTCCATCCTCTCAGCGTTTTATTGTGACCGCAGAACAAGGCAAATAGCATGCCGAATTCGAGGGTAAATACCTAAATTAGCATTCAAAATAGGGTTTAGCCAACATTTTGCCCAATTTTTGTCCAATTTTAACGTTTGCGGATTTATACTATTTTTTCTCTTAGGCTCAGCAGGCCGCCCCTCGGCCAAACTGGGCGCTTAAGCCGACGTGTAAAAACGTCGGTTTTTTTTCGATCTGACTTGCGTTGGATCAAAAGGCATAGCGATTTCGCGACCTTTACGCGCGCTGTGCGACGTGCGCCCCGTTAAAGTAGCTTCATTCCCCGCGCTTCTAGCGCATCGACACAAGACGCTCGGCATGCTGGGCTCTTGCATTTCCTCTCTCTCAGTCTGGTCCTCCTCGGTCCAGTCTTTATGGCGGCCACACTGTTGGTCGCCTTTTTTTCTTCCCAATGGGAGCTTCTCCCATCTCGGGACAGCTCCCTTTATTTATTGGAGTTGTTCTCATGATCTCAACTGCAAAACATGCTCTCGACAGCCTTCGCTGGTACGCCAGACAGGACGCCGAAGCGTGGAAGATGTTGATTTTTCTATCCACCGTCTTACTCGTTGCTGCCGGTATCGCGTCGGTTAGCACCTAAGTCGCTGCGTTTGCTGTCGTTGTAAAAATCCGCTTCATGCCGGCAAAACGTCGGCCAATACATTCATACCCCAACGGGAGCCACCTCCCAACGGGGCGGCTCCCTCATTTCCAAGGAGCTTCAACCATGTCTGCAAACGCAACTACTCCGATCCTCAAGGTTTCGTCGTTGAACGGTTTCACCGCCGGTATACGTGTTTCTGGGCAGGATGTAGAAGCCAGTCCACCGCAGCTTCACGGCGGAACGATAAGTTCGGTGTGGAGCGATGGCTCGGCAATCGTTAAGTGGGATCCGGGCTTTTCTCTAGTAGCAGAAGGACATCTCGTTCAAAACGGGCGCGTCAATCTGCATCATCTCCAACGGATGTCGTAGTCGAGATTCCCGTTGTAGCGGCATGCCCTTCAAGGGACGGCGTACTTTCCCAAATTGTTTTCTTCCGCTAGGCGACCATCCCTAGCGGATGGTTGCGTTTCTTTCCCTGAGGCAACCATGTTGAAACTTCTGTTTTCGTCCCTTTTTCTTTGCATCTTGACCGGCTGCGCATCGGCTGATTTCGGCTCGCCCAATACCTATCAGCGTTACGACGTGCAGCGTATTGGCCAGATGGAACAGGCAACGGTCATCCGCGTGCGGCCGATCACCATCGAAAGCAACTCCGACTCGTCGGGTTTGTCGTCGATCGTGAGTTCGGTCGCAGGTGCATTCCTCGGCTCCCAGGTGATCGGGAACGGACGCGGCCGCTATATCTCAGGTGCACTGTCAGGTTCGGCTACGGGCGTCATTGCCCAGCGCGTGAGCTCGATGATGTCGCGTCACAGCGGTCTCGAAGTGTTTCTGCTTCGCGCCAACGGCCAAACCGTTGTTGTGAGTCAGGTCGATGACCAACAGTTCGCCCCGGGCGAGCATGTCTATTTGATTAACAGCGGCTCCGGTTATCGGATCACGCATTAATCCAGCGCGTCTTCTCTTCACTCAATCCCTGTCTTAGGAACTCAAGATGAACACTTACGAACTTGCTGGACACGGTTGCACAACGGGTTGGGACGCAAAGACCAACGACGTGAATGGCGAGAATATGTACAGGATGCGCCCGATCGAGGTTGCCGCACAGGCCGCAAATGTGACGGAATTCCGGGCGATCATGCTTGATCCAGCATTTCAACCGAATGGCGCACGTGTTCGCTATTTCGCGGACGTCGGGCGTCTCTCGACTGACATGGATGCAGAGGCGCGGTATGCGCGCTTGCGTCCCGAACTGAAGCTGTACGAAGAACGTTTTTCCCAAGTAGCTTAGTCAACGGCGGCGTCATTCGACGCCGCTTCAATTCCTTCCCTTGCGGGCAGTTCCCGCAAGGGACCTGCCTCGCTTTTTTTTGTGAGGTAGCGCATGAAATTCCCCCGTTTGTTTTATTCGGACCGTACAGCAGCGAGCGCTGGAACGACCGCGGCTCTCCAACGGCACGCCGCGCGAGTCCTGCGGCGGGTTGCGCACGATTTGCACTTGCGCAGCCATGAAATTGTTGTCCAGTCCGGCCGCCGTACTCGGTCTGGTCGCGTTTCGCTTCGCACAGAGACGTTGTTTCTCGATGTGCTCGACAAGCCGTGCAAGCAGGGCGTCGCTTTTTCATTCCGCACGCGCCGGGACCGAAAGGACCTGACAGGTGGAGGCGAAAACTACGTTGCGCTCGAGCAGCTTGAAACGAGCACGGGTTATCAAGCGTTTCTTGACGGTCTACGGCTGGCCGGCGGGATCAACACATCGTCGGGAGCCCGTAAATGAAGCTCGCAACGGTGAAGGTTGAATACACCTGCGGATTGACCCTCACAGACCGGGTTGCGCTGGACGATACGACTGGAGAAATGCTTTTGCCGCCTAGACTTGTCGCGGTAATGGCGAAAATGGAAGCGTCGGAATGCTCACCGGCGTTCAGTGTGCGGCACGAAGCCTATATATTGCCCGTGCACGGTGGACCTAACGGTACTTACAAGGCTCAAATGCCTGTAAACGCTCCGTTTGGATTTCGCCGGTTTCTTCATCCGATTGCATTGCCGACGAAAGACCAGCGTCAGCAGAATGGTCGATTTATGCAGACGCTTTCGGCAGCCTCTATCGTCGGCGCGGTCGGCTATGCTCATTCCGCGGTGCGGTGGGATTTACCAACGTTGCTGAATACGGCCTCGCTTGCCCTCCTTGGAGTAGTATTGTGGTACGCAGGTCTTTTAGCCATGAAAGGAGATTAACGTGGGTGCGACGATTTTCACATTTGTGCTTGGCGTGTCCATTGCTGCTTTCTTAGCGTGGTCAAACCATAATGGGCAGAAGCATGATCGCGAACGCGATTGGCATTGAGTAATTAATGTAGCGGGGCGAAAGCCACGCAAAAGAACGAAGCCGCATCCCCTGACGGGATGCGGTTTTTTTTGTGTGCGCGCCGGATGGCGGGCAATCCAATTGACGCGCTTCGGCGCGTTTTTTTCGTTTACGGAGAAATCACGATGCAACTCGGACAAGCTGTTTTTGGACAGAAAGATCTCGCGGCGCGGGCAGTTGCAGCCAGCGCCGACGCGATCGCAGTGGTCCCAAGCGCAAAAATCGATACGGACGGTAAGACGGTCAATCAAGTATACGGCGCGCTTTGGGCATGTCTCTCTCGCACCGAACTGGAGCCGGAATGGCTCTCGTTGGCAAACACCCGAGACCATCCCGACGAATATGCATACGGTGCGCGGCACGCCAGGATGTGGCCGTCACAGTTCATGTTCGACCGGCTTTCGGTGTCTGTTTGTATCGGCAACTCGGAGGGCTGGATCATTCACGTGGACTGGGTGACGCGGCCTGAGGCCGAGGATTTCGAGCGCCGCTACGCGATGATGCCCTTGCTTCGCGCAAAGGTGTTTAACCGCAACCAGGCGTGGGATTTGGCACGACTCATCGCCCAGAAACTCGACGTCGCTTAATTACCCTTCGCAGTTCTTCTTCCTTGCGCCGACTGGCGCTTCACCCTGACGGGCATCGACCCGGCTGGGGACGATTGCCCGTTTTTTTATGAGGCAATCATGTTTCATCTTTCGACCACCAAGTTCTCCCGCTCCGTTGCGACGTTGCTTGAAGTACTCCAACTGTTTCACAGCGACTCCCACTTCCGGGGCATCGAAGCTGCCGACGTTAGTCTGAGTCATGCCGGGCATCCCATGTGCGTGACGAAGTTCGACAGCAAACTGACTGTGCGCATGTCGGGATCGATGCCTGATTTGTTCCTAGCCATGCTTGACGAGATCGACGGCGCGTATTTTCGTCCGAATGGTAAGCGCCTCGAGCCGTGGCAGATTCGCCGCGCACATTGGCAATTGCTGTTTTCCGCGTTCGAATTGTCTACGCGTCCCTTGTACCTGTTCACCTCTGAGCAGGTTATCGCCTTCGCCAACAATGGGTCGGCAAGCCTGTTTCAGCTCTGTGAGGCAGAAGCGCGCGCCCGGTTTGGATTCGGCGCGGGCGGTCCTGCGATCTCATTTGGTTCAGGACAGGTCAACGGGCGACACGAGGTGCATCTCGCCTATGCGCTTGCCGCTGGTGCTTCGGTTCCGGAGGCGGTGCTTGACGACTATGCAGCGCTTGCCGAGCCGTTCGGCAATGACATTCGATGGGCAAGGACGCTCCTTACCGTGCCGGAATTGCGCGGCGTTATGCCGGTCTCCAAGCTTCGAGTGCTTATCAGCGTGATGACGCACTCGCGGCAGTCGATATCATCAACGAATGCGGCAGTGCTGGCCATGGTCGCACGGTTGCTCCCCAATGAGCCAACCCACGCGGAGGTCGATGACCTGCTTTGTCGCCACGGTCTGCTGGACGCGCGTGCGCTACCGGAGACTTACTTCGAGCCGGTGGTTATTGGCTCGCCGGTTTCGCCGTTTGCAACCGTCCTTCGGCGCGTCATGGCCGATGAGCGGAAGGCTTCGACGCTTGAGCGCCTGGAGAAGAAGCGGGCAGCGCGTGAAATCAGCCAGCGCGAATACGACTTGCATCGACATCTTGCGGCGCTGGATCACGGCCGCACCACGTTCGAGTTTGCCAATCGCATGGCGCTCGCCATTCAGAACGCCGATCTGCACCTGTTGATCGATGTCTTGGACCGTCCCGACGATGCGAATCGCTGGACGAAAAAGGCAGTCCGTGAGTTCTACGGGGTAAAGCTCAACGGAGTGACCGCCAAGGCCCGCCGGCGAGCAATTTTCGCCCTCGCAGGTTTGGACGAAGCTCAGCAACTGGAATGGGAGCAACGCGCTGCCGCAAATCGGAAAGCCGAAGCGGTTGCGCGTGACGCCGAACGTGCAAAAGAACGGGCGCAGTCCGCGCGATACCGATACGGTCATAAAGTGATTACCGGCGCTCAACACGTCGAGCAATCGATCGCAAGCGGCTTTAGCATGATCACGAGCAATCGATATGGAGCAAGTCTGCGCTATAGCTTGGTCGCCCCTGCTCACGACAGTGCCGAAAGCAGGACACTTCGCGCGTCTGACGGCACGCTTGCGTATGCGCAGTATCTTCTTTCGCAAGGCCAACAGGCTGAGCACTCAACGCAATCCTCTTGACCCCACACCCGGCGCTTGCGTCGGGTTTTTTTTGCTCTTTCGAAGTCAGCATCCAACGAAAGCGGGTATGAAAACGCGACGTTTCGAAGCGTTTGCGGCGCCCGGTGTGCCTACACTTCATCCATCAACCGCGTCCTAGACGCATCGACCATCCGCGCCACGCTCACGCGTTGGCCGGCTTCATCTACCCCACAGGGACCACGTCCCTTTGGGCGATGGCTTTGTGGGGTTTTTCTTTTTCAGGGAAAGCCACCATGCAAGTCACGTCCTCGCTACTGTTCGAACTGCTCTCGCTGTATGTCCCCAAGCGCCTTCCTGTGCTGATCACTGGGCGCCCGGGCATCGGCAAAAGCGACATTGTGGAACAGGTCGCGCAAGCCACCGACCACGAACTGCTTATCAGTCACCCGGTTGTTGAAGATCCGACGGATTCAAAGGGTCTGCCGTTTCCATCTCGCGATGGTCAGACGGCTCAGTTTCTGCCCTTCGGAGATCTCGAGCGCGCCTTGTCCGCAAGACGCCCGTTGATCTGGTTTCTCGATGACCTGGGGCAAGCCTCACCGGCTGTTCAGGCGGCCAAGATGCAACTCCTGCTTGCCAGACGCATTGGTGAGCACGTGTTGCCGTCCAACGTCACCTTTCTCGCTGCAACCAACCGCCGTACCGACAACGCCGGCGTGACGGGGATTCTTGATCCCGTCATATCCCGCTTTGCAACGGTTGTCGAGCTTACGCCGACGATTGATGACTGGACGGCTTGGGCGGTCAGGTCAGGGATTGCGCCTGCGCTGATCGCATTCCTGCGGTTTCGTCCCGATCTGCTCTCGGTTCAAAAAACCAATCGAGACATCGAAAATACGCCGAGCCCGCGCAGTTGGGGTTTCGTCGCGAAGACGATAGACGTGGTGCCGAAGGCGCTCGAATTGATCTCTCACGCGGGTTCGGTGGGTGAGGGCGCGGCGTCGGAGTTCGTCGCCTTTCTGCAGATCTTCCGCGAGCTTCCATCGCCGGATGCGATTCTGCTCAATCCAGACGGGGCACCAATTCCCGAGAACGCCGCTGCGCTGTATGCGACGGCTGCCGCTCTGGCCGCGTATGCGACGGAGGCGAATTTTGATCGCGTGATGGTCTACGTCGATCGAATGATCGCCGGCGGTCTTCGCGAATACAGCGCCTTGCTGGTCCGCGATGCACTGCGTCGTACGCCGACCATCGCCAACTCCTATGCGTTCATCAACGCGCAGGGTGGCGAGGTCGGCAAGATTATCCGCGGCGAATAATCAGGGCAATCAAGCTCTGTAATTCGGTCGTCGCAGCTTCCCCATTTCTCCTTTTGCTTCCGAGGCACGGCGCGCTGCACTGGCGCGTTCGCCTCGATTCTCGTTGTTCCTTTCTCGCTTCACCCAAACCCATTTTTATATCTGGAGTTTTATATGAACACGTCTATTCAATCGAAAGTCATGCTGTGCTCGGTCACGATTTCCACGTGGGTCGCTCGCCGCTTCGACGGCAAGGTCACCGAGGAAGTCGAGAAGTCGCACCAGGCCAAAGGGATCGGCCGCTTTAACAAGCGCCTGCTGCCCGAGTACGCGCCGAGTTTCGCCGAAGTCCTGACGCTGGCAAGCCGCATCAGATCGTATTTCTACGACCACACGTTGAAGTACGACCAGTTGGGCGTGCGGCTCTTGCCGACGATGGTCTACATGGAATTTGCCGAGAAGATGCGTTCGTTGAAAGACGAATTCGACTTGGCGGTATCCATCTTCCAAACCGACTACCTGGACCTGAAAGAGCGTGCGCGCATCGAACTCAATGGGCTGTTCAACGAGGCGGACTATCCGACCCTTGCTGAGCTGAACACAAAGTTCGGCGTCAAGATGGCCGTGCTGCCTTTTCCCGATGCCAGCCAGTTCGGTGTTGAGTTGCCGGATGACGTGCTGACCACGCTTAAAACAGAGCTGGATCAACACGTTCTTGCCTCGATCTCCACGGCGAACGATGACCTGGTTGGCCGTCTGTACGAAGCGGTATCGCAGATGGCATCGCGCCTGTATGCGAGCGGCAATGTGCGTTTGGACGTGGCCAACAACGTGCGCGAGCTGTGCGCGCTCTTGCCCAAGCTCAACTTCTCGAACGATCCGAAGCTCACACACATCCTCGAGCAGGCCAAGACGCATCTGGCTGTGCACACGGGATCGGATCTGAAAGAATCGTCGGTCCTGCGTTCTCAGGTGGCCAGTAAGGCGCACGAGATCGAAGGATTGATGGCGGCGTTTATGGGTATGTCACCGTCGGCGCCGATTCCGGAAGTCGAGCACTCTTCAGCCATGCAGTTGCGCCTTGTGGCCTGATGGGAGAGACGACATGCAATCGATCATCGCAAAACGCATCGTTGCGACGTTTCACCCGCAGGCATGGGTCAACAACCATGCAGTTGACGTGGATGCTCAAGGCGAATGCCAGTTCGACGTGACCGAATATGTTTCGGCCCTCGGCGAAGAGAAGGCTTCAGCGATAAAAGATTACTCCGACTCGTCGGACGACCTTGTGTCGTTTGCACAGGCTCCAGAATGGGCTAAAAACTGGCCCGGTCCGTTCTTCGTAACGGTGGAGCAATCGATTGACGAGTACTTCAAGTTCGCTGACGTCGCGTGGGATTGGCTATGAGCATCGATCCTCGCATAACAAAACAACGCACTGAGCTTGTGCTTTCGCAGCCGTTTTTCGGGGCGCTGGTGCTGCGGTTGACGGTGGTCGAGGATCGTACCTGCGAGACGTTCTGGGTGGATGGGGAATCCTTGGGCTACAACCCGGATTACCTTGCTACCTTGAACGACCTCGAAGTCCGAGGCGTTCTCGCGCACGAAGTTCTCCACGTGGCCAACGGCCATTGCTGGCGGATGGATGCGCGCGACCCCGGGCGCTGGAACGATGCCGCGGACTACGCCATTAATCCGATCGTGATCGACGCCGGCATGGTGTTGCCAAAGGGCGTTTGTCTGGATGCGCGCTATACGGGCAAGTCGGCCGAGGAGATCTATGGCCAGCTAACCGAGGAAGCGCGCAAGGAGGCGAAGCGAGCGCAAAGCAATGCCGACAGCAAGCGTCTGCCGTCTATGTCGGGCAAGCCGGAACGTCAGGATCAAGGGAACGATCGTGATAAACCGGCGAATCCGGCTCAAGCTGCAGAACCACACGGGGCGGCAAGCAGTGGTGAGCCTAAGCCTGCGTCCTTCGGTGAAGTCCGCCCATATCAGGGCAAAGACAAACCAACGAAGGAAGCGGAGTGGAAGGTTGCCGTCATTCAAGCCGCGAAAGCGGCGCAGATGTACGGCAAGCTTCCAGGTTCACTTCAGGCGATGGTTTCTGAAGCCGTGCGACCGGTGGTCGATTGGCGGGCTGTGTTGCAACGCTTTGCTCAACAGGCAACGCCAAGCGACTACAGCTTTGCCATGCCCAACCGCCGGTATCTGCATCTTGGGTTTTATTTGCCCTCGCTGCATACGCCGGCGGTCGCCGATGCGGTGTTCGTACGGGATTCCAGTGGCTCGGTCACGGCTGAGACGCAGGCGCAGTTCAATGCGGAGATCCTGTCGACGTTTTATTCGTTGCAACCGGCGCGCTTGATCGTGATGGATTGCGATACGCGCGTCACGCAGGTCCAGATTTTTGAGCGAGGCGACTCGCCTGAGATCAAACCGGTGCGGGGCGGCGGTGGAACGGCTTTCATTGAGCCATTTGAAAAGGTGCTGACCGAAGGAATCAACCCGGCGTTTCTGGTCTACCTGACAGATATGGAGGGGCGGTTTCCGACGCAGGTGCCGTATTTTCCGGTGCTTTGGGCGTCGACCACGCCGCTTTCACGGGCGAGGAAAGCGCCGTTCGGAGAAACGATGGAAGTAATTTGTTGAACCGGCGCAAGCTGGTCATTTGTGTTTAAGACAAAACCCGGCTGCGTGCCGGGTTTTGTCGTTTACGCACCCCCTAAGCACGCTTCCTCTGCGGCAGCGGCTCAGGCTCGCCCGCTTTCAGTCTTTCTAGACGTGCGCTCGCGTTCGCCAGCACGCCGAAGGGTGCGCTATAGAGTTGCACGTCATGCATCGCAAGCACTGCGGCGATGGACATAGAACTGTCCGCGTCGACACGCCAGCGACCGGCGTCCCGTCCCTCGCAAAAAGCACTATTCAGCGCAGCTTCCGCGTCGAGCCACGTTGCGCGCGCGATTTGCCCATATCCCGCTTCGGCGACGAAAGAAGTAAGAATGAGCACCTCGGTGAGCGACTGGACGCCGGCGAGCCAGCCACGAGCGTCTATAAGCGCCTGTAGTGCGCAATGCGCGTGTAGCGACAAGAGGTCGGCTTCTCGTTTGGGTAGCGGAACAAGTGAAAGTTTCGCGAGGCGAGCGCGTGTTGCTTGCGGGCTGCGATTGAAGGGAAGGGTACGGGCCATCGATAGGAAAAAAGGGTTGTGTCCACCGGTTAACGAACGGCGAGCGTTTATTCTGAAGGGGCGCGGTTCAGGCGCGAATTCTCGAACTGTTCGATCACGTGAACCGCTGCGCGACATTGGTCGGCACTGAGCTGATGGATGTTGCACGCTTTTTCGTCGATCTGCAGGGCACTCGCGAGCCATCGGTAGCCTTTGGCGCGAGCCTCGAAGATTGATGATGCATCGCGCCGTGCTTTAGCTGCGGCCATTGGCTCGAGCGCTGCATGCAATTTGGCCTTCAATTCCCGAAGTTCACCATTTGCAAGCCGCCCGAGCGGCACGTTTCGGGTGCTGCGTGAATAAATTCCTATCCACGCTTGGCAAGGCTCACACAACCAGAGTGCCCCGTGATCCTCGCGGTATGGATAGGCGATATCGCCGGCGTGGGCTAGTACCGCGGCCGCGCCGCAGTAGTCGCAACGAGGTTGGGGAAGCGGTTGAACAGGGCGGGCAACACGCATGACAGGTCCATGACTTTGGGCGTCCTTATACGGAGTACAAGGGCTTTGAATGACCGAGTTCGAGGATGTAACGGCATTCGAACCAGAATCGCTGGATTTTAGTCTATTCGCGGAAGAGAAATAGCCGACCATACGGGTAGATCCAAGCACCTAGCTGAATAGAAAGCGCTGTGGAAGCTGGAAAGAGGGGTCTTTTTGCGTGTCTTTCTGAAGGTGCCCTTATACGCCGTATAACCCCCCTCTTCATTTTCCCTTGTTGAGCACTTTTCGACCGGCACATCGCTTCGCCAGACGTATTGTCCTTTTTCATGCGCGCATGTTTAGGCTCGGCGTCGATCCGCGGAAAGCCGCTCGATTTCGCTCGTCTTTCGATGACTCTTCGCATGTGCGGCACTGAACAATAGTCGGATGTTAGATCGCCGCAAAAGGCACGCATGTCCGACTTTGCCGACACCCACTTACTCAAACTGCGCCCGCTCGAATCCGAAGCGGTGAACATGTTTTTCGAAGCGCTTTCGCCCCTGCGAGAGCAGCTCGACGCGCCCGACCTAGCCGAAATCATGGTCAATGACGTGCACAACGTCTGGGTCGAGCACCGCGGCGTCATGTCGAAGGTCAATGTCGATCTTCGCCCGGCACATCTGGAAGCCGCAATTCATTCGCTGGCATCCTCGGTAGACAAATCGGCACGCGCAGGGAGCGACAAAGGCATCATCAATGCCGGCCACAAAAACCTGCGCATTGCCGCAGTGATGAACCCGACGGCCATCGACGGCCACGCACTAAGTATCCGCAAACACCGCGAATCAAAGCTCTCGCTGTCCGACTACGTTGCGATGGGCGCTTTCGCGGCCGCCAATGCCCGGCCGGAAATCGCGGAAGCGATCGTCTTCGATGACGGCATCGAGAACGAAGCATTGATGCGCGCGCTGGTCTCGCTGGTCCAGTCACGGAAGAATGTGCTTGTCGCTGGGGGCACGTCGGCGGGAAAAACGACCTTTTTGAACGCGATGATCGAGGCAATTCCAGCTGATCAGCGCGTGATCACCATCGAAGACACGATGGAACTGAAGGTACATGTTCCCAACCGGGTGCGTCTGCTCTCGAACGCAGATACCAACGTCACCACTCAGTTGCTCGTGGCGCTCTGCCTGCGCTTTCGACCCGACCGCATCATCGTCGGCGAAGTACGGGGCGGCGAAGCGTACGACCTGCTCCAAGCGCTGAACACTGGCCACGACGGGGGTCTTGCATCTATCCATTCGAATAACGCTCGCACGGCACTCAGCCGCCTCGAGAGCCTCGCCATGCTCGGAATTCCGCCGGGCTCCCGCTGGGAGCTAGAAGACATGCGCAAGAACATCGCTGATTGCTTTAACTACGTGGTGCATTTCAAACGCACGGGCGAAATGCGCCACGTCTCCGAAATCCTCGAAATCCGGGGCTTTCGCAATAACGACTACGACCTCAAACGCGTTTTTTAATCGGGAGCATCACATGAAACACAAGTTTTTCAGTTCCGCCGCTGCAGTCGCACGAAAGTTCAAGCCTGGCAAGCCACTCCTTGTAGGCGCTGCCTTGAGCCTGGTTTCGGCCGCTGCCATGGCTGCTGGCGACTTCTCGTCGCTGACGGGTCTCACCGACATCATCTGCACGATCAGTAATTTGATCAGCGGACCGTACTTGTACGGCATCGGCATCGTGCTGATCACGATCGGTGGTGTGGCAGTGGCGAATTCCGAAAGCAACATCGCCAAGACCTTCTCCGTGGTGCTGGTGGGCCTCGGTATCGCATCGGTTGCCGTGCCGATCATGCGCGACCACTTCCACCTTGCCCAAGTCTGCTGATATGCGCCAGCACAAGGTCAGCCGTGGTTTATCGCTGCCGCGCCAGATGGGTGGGGCCGATCGCGGCCTTGCCATTTTCAATGGCACCCTGACGGCGCTCCTGTGCTACACGAGTTGGAGCGTTTCCTTTCTGGTGGTGGGCGTACTAGTGCACATTTTCCTGCGCTGGAAAAGCTCGACCGACCCATGGTGGCGCATCGTCATGCTCGTCTACAACCGCTATCCGGACGTCTACGAGCCGGGGCCCAATGCCAAGTTCAGCGCGCGTTTTAAGCGCCCCTACGGCTTCGATCAGGACCTCTCATGCTGAAATCCATGTTCACCAAGCGGTCGGTGCAGGAGATCGCGCCATGGATGACCATGATCACGCCAGAGATCGTGCTGGATAAGGACGGGTCGCTGCTGACCGTGTTCGAGTTCGAGGGGATCGATGCCGACACGCCAAACCCGGGGGACATCACCGCCGCGCGCGAAAACCTCGACCACGCGTGCCGCAACTTCGACCACCGGATCACGGCATGGTGGCGGATGTCGCATCGTCGGGTGAAGGGGGAAATGTCGGGCGAATTCGCGTCCAAAGCGGACGCTCGTATCGACGCCATCAACCGCGCGAACATAGGCAGCGGCAGGTACTTCCGCAATTCACACTCGCTCGCGCTCGCGTTCACGCCGGAAACGGGCATATCCCGGATCTTCGACAAGGTCGGCTATCACATGACCGTGGGCGGTAAGAATCTGGCGGTGGCCATGTTCGAGGCCGCGAAAGACCTGGTGCTCGCGCGTAGCGCCTTCGTTTTCGACCTGACGAAAATCCAGAACGAGATCAAGCGCTTTGAAGCTGTGATCGACGGCTTTGCTGGCGGCGTCACGCGGCTCAAGATGAAGCGCCTGCAACTGCAGAATGCGCTGTCGTTCCTGCACCAGCGCGCCAATCCGAGCACGCCGAAGCGCCGCGTGCGATATCCGGTCACGATGCTCGACACGCATCTTACGGAAACGGAGATCACGATCGGCGCGTCCGAACTCATGTTTGAGTCGGCCCACGGCAAGGTCTACGCGCGCATCATCGGCGTAAAGGAATGGATGGGCTTTCAGGAAGCCGCGCTCGACGTGCTGGCGCAAGTCGACGCGGAACTGGACGTGTGCGTCATGTTCCGCTTTCTGGATACGTCGCGCGCGAGCGCCTACATCAAAAAGATTCGCGGTTTCTACAAGGTCGCCGCTTTCAACCCGATCGCAATCTTGAAGCAGTGGGCAACGAAAGAAGAGCAAAAGAACGACGAAGGCCGCGAGATGCTCGCGAAGGAAGCGGGCGAGGCGCTGGCCAAACTCGACGCAGAAGGGCAGCAGTACGGGTTCGCGAATATTTCGGTGGTCGTCTACGGAAGCACGCCCGAGGAGTGCGAAGACGCGACGCGCCAAGTTGTGGGCGTAATTGGCAACGCAGGTTTCGGTGTGATTCAGGAACGTACAAACCTGTTTGCCGCGTGGAGCGCGACCTTGCCCGGTCGATGGGACCAGCAGAAACGCTTGCAATTCGTCGAAACGCCGGCGGTTTCCGATATCGCGCCACTCACGAGCGTGGGCGAGGGCTCGACAGTCAACGAGTGGCTAACGCAGCAATCGGGCACGAAAACCGGCCCCCTCACTTGCCTGCCCACGCGGCATCGCACGTTGCAACACGTAGACCTGCATCACCCGGGCGGCAAGGCGCACGGACTTATTGTGGGACCGATCGGAGCGGGTAAGTCGGTCATTCTTAACTATTTCATGTCGCAGACCGGGCGCCACAACGCGCGTCGGATTCGCTTTGACAAGGATCGATCTACCCGCATCCCGACGCTTCTTGGTGGCGGCCGATTCATTGATGCCACTGGCCGATTTGAAGCTGCAACGTCGGTCAATCCCTTGTCGCTCCTCTCCGATCCGAAACATTGGCCGTATGTGGCCGAGTGGGTGAAGCTTGTCATCGAGGGCGAAGATTTTACGTGCACGCCAACGCAGGAAACGGAGATCTTCGAGCGCATCAAGACGCTGGCCGAAGCGTACTCGCCCGACAAGTGGCGCCTCTCAGGCTTGATCACCCTTTTGCCCGCTGAATTGCGCGAACGGCTACAGGTGTGGACAGAGGGCCAGAAAAACGGCCGTTTTTTCGATCATGTCGAGGACGGCTTTGCGCTGTCTGACGATCTCTCCATCGAGATGGGGGATTTGTTCCAGAACTATCCCGTGGCGGCCGCGCTCTTCATGGATTACGCCTTTTATCGTATCGCTCAGATCCTAGACGGCAAACGCTACACCGTCATCGAGATCGAGGAGGCAGGCTTCTTCTTTACTTATCCGAAGTTCTACGCCCGTCTGGAAATCTGGGCGGTCACGATTCGTAAGCTCAACGCGGCACTACTCATGGCAACACAGTCTCTCGGACAACTGGCACGAGTCGCCAACTTCGAGATTCTGAAAGAAAACATCCCCAACCTGATCTACCTGCCCAATAGCGACGCGCTCAACAACAAGGGCTTGTACCGCGATGTCTTCGGGCTGACGGATCACCAGATTCAGATGATCGCGAATGCGGTCCCCAACCGGGACTACCTGTGGGTCACGGCGACCCAGACGCGGATGCTGCAGGCAACGTTCTCGAAAGAATCGCTCGCGTATCTGCGCTCGGACGGCCGGGCACAGGCCATTTTGGACAAGCACGTCAACTCTGGTGTGGATAACTGGCAGGACGCGTACGTGCGTGATGTGCTCGCAAACGCTTAAAACCATCAACGAAAGGACAATTGATCATGTTGAAGAAAACGGTTGGTAGGCTCGCTGCAATTTGCGTGATGACGTTGCTACCGTTAAGTGCCGCCCACGCCTTGGGCATCGTGTTCGATCCGACAAATTTTGCGAAGAACACGATTACGGCGGCCGAAGCGGTCAAGTCTGAGGTGTACCAGAATACAAACTTGATCTATCAGTATCAGATGATGCTGAACCAGCTCAAGCAGGCAACCAATCTGAATCCCGCAGCAATGCTCTCGCAGGCGCAGACGATTGCGGGCGACATTAGCGGCTTGAGTAAATACACCGATGGCCTGAAGTCCCTTTACGGTGGCCTGCAAAGCAACGCGCAATATTTGACAAAAGTTGTCTCGCTTGTGACCCAGTCCGGCAAGACGCCGCAACAATGGCTGAGCGACCAGAACACGCTGCTGCAAAACAACGACACGACCGCAAAACAACTGTTTCAGCAGGGTAACGACGTCATATCGC
Organism: Caballeronia sp. M23-90; assembly: GCF_053574605.1. Taxonomy (NCBI): domain Bacteria; kingdom Pseudomonadati; phylum Pseudomonadota; class Betaproteobacteria; order Burkholderiales; family Burkholderiaceae; genus Caballeronia; species Caballeronia sp. M23-90. The sequence goes on from NZ_JBSIPA010000004.1 coordinate 26,648, forward strand.
ACGTTGGTGCTTTGGCCAAACGCCGCCAAGAAATACAGGATCAGTTGAATTTATCGCCGACGCAGCAAGCGACCGCGGAACTTACGACGCACATGCTCGATATCGTGTCCAGCCAGAACGGTGACATGTTGACCATGATGGCGGCCAAGCAGCAAAGCGAGGCTGTGGATACGCAGGCCAAGGTCGCTGACGCGACCGCATCCAACGCGGCGCGGGCAACGTTGCAGTCCAAACAGGATCAGGAGCGCGCTGCCTATCAGAGCTCGATCGCAACCTCGACAGTATTGGGTCAATGATGATGAATATCCTCTTCGAGACATGTTGGCGCAGACTGAAAAGTGCTGCGATCACACTGGTGTTGTTAGCAGCTTTCGGATCTCAAATGGCTCACGCGCAGTTGGTAACACCGGCCGACACGCCTGGGGCGACTCAAACCACTGGAGATTCGGCGAACGCACTCGCGAGCATCTCGAAGCCCGGTGACCTTGGCCAAGGCACGGGCGACGCGGTCACACAAATCGCGAGCTTGTTAGTCAATCTGATTCCGAATGCGGTCACACTGAGCCAGAAAGTCTTGCCCGAGGCGAACAAATTTGCGTGGGCGCTCAGCGTGATAACGATCGTTCTTGCAGGCGTTCGCTTTGCCGGAACGCATCATCCGGTATCGGCTTGGATCGCAGTGTTCGAGGAGATCGCTGTGCTTGGCATCTTCCTCGCGCTGTATCTTGGGTACGCGACGTCGGCAACGGGATTTTGGACGTGGTTCCAAAACCTCGCGACTGCGATCAATGGCTCTAGCCCGGATGTGGCGGGTCAAATGGCACGCCTTGGCGGGACAATATTCGACGGAATGAAAGAGAGCTACGGTGTCTGGGGCACGCTGACTCATCCGGCTCAGGCATTGGGCGATGCGGTGGTCTTGCTGCTTGCATTTATTGTGATGACAGTCGCTGCGATCTTCTACGCGTACTTCACGGCAGTGGGCCAGATTCAGGCCGCAATCGGAATTGTCGTTGGGCCAATCGCGTTGGCATTAGGCTGTTCCTCGTACACCCGTGGTTATTTCCAAAAGTGGCTCGACTGGATGATCAGTGCCGGGATGTACATCGTCGTCGTGTCGATTTTGATGGGCTTGGTTAATACAGCGGTTTCCTCGGCATTTTCGAAGGCGGGCGCAGTGGGCGCGCATACCACCCTGAACGGGGGATATGTGTTTGATCTTTCAGTCTTCATGCTATTGCTTTCTTTAGAAATTCCGAAGCTTGCCGGTATCTTTGGCGGCGGAGCGGGCGCAAGCGGCACGGGCGGGGTGCGCATGGCTACCAAGGTTGCGACCGGTGGGCTTTTCTAATATGTCTGAAATCCACAAACCTATTGACGCTGGCGCACTGCTCAAGCTCTACGAGAAGCGCATCGAGTTAGTTCGACAGTGTGCGAATGAAAGCACGCAGGCCGAGTTCGAGCGCAAGTGGCTTTCTGTGCTGACGCGCTGCGCACTGTGGTTTTCATCAATGCCGCTCACACCAGAGCTTCATCGTGAGCCGGGCGGGGCGTTCAGGGCAACCGTTGAATCGACTTTCTACGCGATGCGGCTCGCCGGCGGGCAGAAATTTGCGGCCGACCTGACCTCAGAGAAGCGCAGGCGGCTTGAGCCCCAATACAACTTCGCCGTGTTCCTGGCCGCAGCCTGCTCGTCACTCGACGAGCCGTGCCGTCACTTTGAATTCACGCGGCTTGTGGACCTCACGCGTTGGAATCCTGCCGCGCATGGAGCGTTCGGGACCTGGGTTGGTAATGGCGGATACACCATTGAGCGCCGAACGGCACCTTTGAAAAGCGAACGGATGCGCACGGCAATGTTCGCGCAGACCGTTATTACGGCGGAACTGCTTTCAGGACTCGACACGGCGGTGCTCGCCGATCTTTTTGGCGCCATCAATCCTGAACGTTCTCCCCAAGGGTTTGAGGCGTTGGTGCACAAGGTGGTGCGTCAAGCCATGGATGTGGCGGTCGACTTCGAGCGCAAGGCGCAACGCGGCGTGTTTGCACCTGTCAAATTCGATGTCCCTTCCGCCGTTCACGTCGCCCTTGAGATTCAACCGCAGCCGGTCGCGCCAAGTGTTTCGCCCGCGTCCGCGCCGGGCGTAGCCGCTGCCGCTCCTGCCGCTCCCGTAGTTCCCGTAGTTCCCGTCGATGGTGCTAAGCCACTTCCGATCTCGCCCAGCGCCGCAAAACCGGTGTCGTGGGTAGATGCGAGCGCGGCATCCCCCGACATTGCGGCGGCGCCTCCAACGGGGCCCCGTCCGGATGCGATAACGCCGCAGTTCTCGCAATCCTTGCTTGACGCATTGGAGCGCAGTGAAGCGTTGGCAGCGTCGCCGAGTACGGGTGAGACTCGTTCCGAGGCGGGCAATCCCGTCGCCGTGGATCCCGTGGCGGTGACGGTGCCGGCTCCCAAAACAGGTCGCGGCGGACCCACTGACAAGGAACTCGACGAGTTGTTCGGTTCCGGGTCCGTGATGATGCGCGAGTTTTTCCGGGCACTGGCGGACGATGTCGCAACGGGCAAAGCGAAGGTTGCCTGGGAAGAAAAGGGGTTGACGGTTCAAAAACGGCTGATTGGTGCGTACGGCATGACAAGCGACGCGCTGGTTGAGCAACTGAGAAAACGTAGCTTGCTCATGCGGGCGCACGGAAACGACATCTGCATCGTGGAACGAGCGGGGCGGATCATCATGGAGCGTCCAGCCATATGAACTACATCAACCACTTTCGACCAATCTATGAAGTGCGACCGGCCGTGGTATGGGCCGTGGCGATTGTCGGCATTCTTCTGTCAGGCATGCCGTATAGCTGGGCATTCGCTCTGTTCGGCCTGGCGCTGCTGATGATGCGAGGCGTGCAGATCTGGCGCGCGTTGAGTTTTCGCATGGCGATCTCGACCAAGTGGCTGAGCAAGATACACATATCCAAGCTGCTCGCTACGCAGAGAAACATGCGCGAGCGCGAGGATTCGATGTATCTCGGCACCGGCTTTGAATGGACGCAGAAGCATACGCAGATCGCTCACGATATTCTGCGCATGCCGACCACTGATATTCCTTCGTTACCGCGCTGGTTGAACAAGACGGAGTTGGGCCGCGCGGTCGAAGCGCGCATTGAGTCGGTGTTCGCGCCGGCAGACAGCGTGCGCGATCGCATGCCTCAGGGATCTTCCTGGATTCACGGGATGGAACCCAAAAAGGTTCGCGTGCCGTTTCACTACAAGGCGATGGGTGGCCATACGCTCGTCGGTGGCACGACCGGTTCTGGCAAGACTCGTACTTACGAGGTCATCTCCACGCAGGTGATCCACAATCCCAAGGATGTGCTGATCATCGTGGATCCGAAGAACGATGACGACTGGAAGAAGCGCGTTGAGAAGGAGTGCAAGCGCGCCGGCCGGAAATTCCTTTATTTCAATCAGGCGAAACCGGCAGAGTCGATCCGCCTTAACCCGCTGGAGAATTGGTCGCAGCCGTCGGAAATTCCCTCGCGAATCGCTCAGTTGATGGAAGAGGGGCCGTTTCGGGACTTCGCGTTCTTGTTTATCGACCGCGCCGTCAAGGGTGAACTGTACGTTGGCGACAAGCCGAATCTGCGGTCCATCCTCAAATACGCGCAATCCGGCATTGGCACGCTGTTAGACCGCTGCTTACGCCGCTTCTTCGTTGAGCACGGCCTGCCCGATTGGGAAACGCTGGTCGTAAGCTCGACCGTTCAGCAAGCAACGAAGGGCAAGAATGATGTTTCCTTGGTTGACGGAATGGCCAAGCTTTACATCGACCGGTTTGCCTCGGTGGACCGCGGGCATGAAACGCTCGATGGTCTAATCGCGACGCACACTCATGACCGCGAGCACTATATGCGGATTATCGCCTCGGCACTACCACTTCTCCAGATGCTTGCCACGGGCGAAACCGGGTTGATGCTCGCGCCAAAAGCCGACGATTTTGACGACGAGCGCGAAATATGGGATATCGACAAAATCATCAAGCAAAAAGCCGTGCTGTATATGGGTCTCGATTCCCTTTCGAATAACATTGTGCAGAAGGCGATCGCCTCAATGGCATTGTCGGACGTTGCGGCGGTTTGCGGCTCGATCTATAACTTCTACGCCGAGAAGCCCGACGTCGTCCTGATCATCGACGAGATCGCAGAAGCCATCAACGAACAGGTGATTCAGATCCTGAACAAGGGTCGCGGAGCTGGGTTTAAGGCGTTTGTCGCGTTCCAGGCGCGCGCCGACCTTGAAGCGAAGCTCGGAAACGCTGCAAAAATGCTGCAGGTTTTGGGTAACCTGAATAACCAAATAATCCTTAGGCTTGAAGACAGCGACACGGCTAAGTGGTTTTCGGACAAGGTCGGTGAAACGGCGATCCGCGTGGTCAATATTTCGAACAGCACGAACACCACGACCGAGTCGCACGCCATGGAGTTCAGTGGCTCGCAGTCACGCACCCTTCAACTCGAAAAGGCGCCACTTATCCCAATGCGCTTAATTCACAGTTTGCCGAATCTGCAGTACTTTATGCGCATCTCGGGCGGTGCGGTGTATCAAGGTCGTATTCCCATCATCGAAGGCTAATAAAAAAGACCATGTCTGTCGCATTCAAAAACATCATTCGCGACCACAAGCTGTCGCACAAGCTCATCCCGGTTTTTAATGTGGCACCCGAACTTGAGCTCGCGTGTTCCCGCGTGGTCGACTTCGTTGGCGAGCGGTTCCGCGGTGACAAAGGGCCGCTGGCTGCCGAAATGATTGATTCCGCATTGAGCGGCTTCAAACGCGCCAAGCGTAGCGGCGATCAGCATATCGCCTTCATGCAAGGTCTCTTCGAGCCCGCAAAGGCGCTATACGCGCGTCGCTATGTCGCCAAGCGCGGAGAAAAGCTGAGCGTTTGGTCGCCGATGCTCGAGCCGATTCCGCTGTTCGAAGAACGCCACGCAAATTGTGAGTTCGAGACCATCGACGAACGGTGTCCCGAACAAATTACGGAGCGCACAGCAGCGTTTCAACTCGCTTCGCGCGTGCTGCAAGGCGAAGCTTTCCGCGTTTATTTCGAGGAATATGATGTCGCTCACCGTTTCGATCATAGCGAAGTTGTCGGGCGTTGATGAACGCACCGCGCGGCGGGCGCTGGATACTGTCGCCGCATTTGACGAACCCGGGGCCATGCCACCGGCGGAGTTTTCGGTCGGTGCCCCTGCCCGATGCTATGCGCTCGCGACGATTGCAGACCGACGGCCTGGTTTCTTCTGGCTGGGTCTGTTTGCCCTTGTCTCGGTTCCGGCACTGATCCTTTTGCAGATTTTCCATCATGGCTAGTCGCTTCGGCTCGCACCTCAAAGTTTGGTTTCTGCTCGTGCCGGTGCTCGCCATCGCGGTGATGCCGGCCATTCCAGAACGCTCGCTATTCGAGATCCCCGAGGCGGAAACGGCTTCGTTGGTCGCATCGATAGGTGTCGATCGCGCAGACGAGGCTACGCGCTCGGCTAACGCACTATTCAGGCGGTCGTTTGTCGAAAACGGCTTGCTGCGCAGGACGCTCGCCGCCTCGGGACCGGTTGGCGGCATGACGGACGGCGGATTTTCAACCTTCGCTCATACGTGGACGGAGAATTTTTGGCTGCTTGTCTATCGCATGATGTATCGGGCGATGGTCATGAAGCTTTGGATCGTGGGAACGGCTCTTTTCGCTATAGCCATGTTCTTCGACGGAACCGCCCGGCGCAAAATAAAAGCATCTGCGGCAGGCTTCGTGAGTCCTTTGTCGTTTCATCTGGCTGGGCATGGTCTTCTAATGGTTCTCGGAACGCTTTTCGGTGTTCTTGTTGTCCCGATTCCCGTGATTGCTGCATATTGGCTGGTCGTTGCAGCATTGCTAGGCGGCTTGCTTTGGAAGGCAGCCGAGTCGTTCCAATCTGCCAGATAGAAAGGGTTTTGTATAGATTAGCGCGAAAAGACGTACGAAAACCGTGAGCTTTCTTCAGGAGGGGTTATACGCCGTATAACCCCTCCTGTTTTTTGGGGGTTGCCGATTAGCCCAGTGAGTACAAGTTGTTGGTTTTGCAACTTGGCACTTCTCCCGCCCGATGCAGGGCCAACCGAACAAAGCCGTACGAAATAGCGCGTGTTTTCAATGCTGCTATCCCCGACGTCCCGTAACAATGGCAATCACGGGCAGCGCTCTGCGCGCCTTGTTTTCCAACGACAAACGGGCACATGCCCGCCAGGAGAGGCCGAATGAGCACTGTTGCAGAAACGCTAGTCGATAAGAATGCCGCCAATAACGGCGCGGTTTTGGAACCCGTTTTGTTAGCAAGCGTTCCGACGCCCGCCACCGTCAGTGACGGCGCCGATGACGGCGAGCTGGAGCTTGAGCTGACCCAAATGGAGGCCGACGCCGACCGGTTGCAAAAGGAAGGCGTGATTTCCCAAGACGACGCGACCATGAAACGCGCCGAAGTCGCCAAGACCCGCAAGCTGTTTCGTGACCTGCCCGGCGAAGAACGCATCGCCATCATCAAGCGCCGCCGCGAAATCGGCCGTCAACTTCTTGATCGCCAGTTGTCTGGTGCCGCCGTCGTATCGGCGCATGTACGCCTGAACCACACACGGCTGAAGCCGCTTTTCGAACAGTGGTGGCCGTACCTGAACCGCATGAGCATCAACATGCAGCGATTCGGCAATTCCACATTTGGCAGCGAAAACAAAGAAACCGTGAATGGTTTCTTCGACAAGCAGCTTAAGTCGCTCGAAGAATACGTCGAAGAACAGCACCGTGTTGCCGAAGGCTATCGTGTATCGAAGGAAGCCGAGCTTCGCGCGGCCAACGATTTTGTGTTCGAGCCGACCATTCCGATGCCGGCGCTGGAGATCGAGGTCGAAGCCTACTCGCGGTTTTCGATGCGTATCCTGAGCGCGCTGATGAAGTTCGACAAAGCCATGGATCATTACGACTTCATGGTGTGGAACGGTATTCGCGATCAGTCGGACGTCGACGACGAAACCGTGCGGTTCCTGAAGAAGTTCAACCCGTTGGGCTTGCGTGGCTACATGACGCACCTCCGCCTGATGACGACAGTGCGCGGCTTGTAAGGGTATCGCGATGCTGGACGAACTGAACCCCCAGCAACGGGAAGTCGCCCAGTTGCGCCAGAACTGCGTGGCGATCGCTTGTCCTGGCGCGGGCAAAACCAAAACGATCGCGACCAAGGCGGCGCTCCTGCTTCAGGAAGACGCTGTGATGGTCGGCGCGGTGACTTTTTCTAAAGATGCCGCGCTCGAGCTGCGCGACCGCATCCTGGCTACCGCCGGCAAGGCGGTTAAGAAACGCTTGAGAGCTGGAACCTTCCACTCACTTGCATATAAGCAGTTGCAGCGGCCGGGCAGCCGGCCACTCGACATCGCGTCCGACGGCGACCGGCTTGGATTGCTCATCCTGGTGATGCAGGAGATAGGGCGGGAAGGAAAGGCAGAAGACGTCATCCCAACGATCGAAAAGATCAAGACGAACTTCGGCAAATTCGATCCGCAAAGCGAAGACGGGCAACTGTACGCGGCCTACCAAGACGCTTTGGCGAGAAACGGCAAGATCGATTTTCAGGACATGCTGCGTCTGGCAGTCGAGGGCATGGAAAACGGAACAATCCTTCCGTATCCCTTCACTTTTCTCCTCGTTGACGAGTTTCAGGATACCGATCCCCTTCAATACCGCTGGATCGAGCTACATGCGAAGGCCGGTTCGATTGTGACGGTCGTTGGCGACGACGATCAAAGCATCTACGCGTTTCGCGAAGCGCTGGGCTACCGGGGGATGGAAGCATTCATCAAGCAGTTCGACGCTAAACCGGTGGTGCTTGGGAGCAACTATCGGTGTCGCTCCGAAATCTTGACGGCCGCCGATCGCCTTATCCGTAACAACGTCGATCGCATCTCAAAGGTTTTGCGCGCCGAGAAGGGTGTAGGCGGCCGGGTGGCGGCGTCGCGGCACGCAGACGAGTATGAAGAGGCCGTTGCCGCCGTCGAGACACTCGGACCGTTGCTTACTGCGAAACAGTCCTGCGCGATTCTCGCTCGAACAAACCGGATTCTCGATCCACTTGAGGCTGTTTGTCGGTCGCATGGTGTGAAGTATTACCGTGCGTCGGGATCTTCGGTGCTCAGTCGGCCGGAAGGCGCGCTCATGTGCAATTTGCTCGAGATCGTTGAGCGGGTGAAGGAAACCGGACTGGATTCGGTGCTGGCTCACCTCGGCTTGCGCGCCGAGCAACTGCGGGCGCTTCACGCGGACATGGGTGCCGAACTTCAGCAGCGCAGCAGGGCCGATCTGGTTGATTTGGGTTTGCCCGAAGACGTAGCAACGAACTATCGAGAATTCATGAAGCGGCTTGCCGAATGGCGCGGGCTCTGCGATCGGAAGTTCTACTCGTTGACGCTCTCCGGGGTCAGCGAGTGGATGTTGAAGTACGCAAAAAAAGAGCAAGCGATTCGTGCGATTCAATCGACGTACGACGTTCTTTCAAGGCTCTCGGGAACGTTCGCCGAACGGCTGCTGTTCATGCGTCAGGAGAACAACCAGGCCAAGCCCGGCGCATTGATTCTCACGACCATGCACAGCGCCAAAGGGCTGGAATGGGATCACGTGTGGATCGCACGCTCCGAAGAGACGATCGTGCCGGATGCCAAATCGACTGAACCCGAGGAGCGGAGGCTATTTTATGTAGCGATGACCCGCGCGCGCGAGTCGTTGATGATTTCCGGCACGGCCAAAAATTTTGCGTCCAGGTTTGTGACCGAAGCGCAAATCGAGGCGACCGCTGATGCGGCGCTTGCTGCATAGCAAGTTCAATATGCGAAGTGCTACACAAAACAGGAAATAACGTTGAAACAGAAACTGATTTTTGGACAGAAGGCGATCGGCGCCGCTTTAGTCGTGGTGGCAGGAGCAACTTCCATTGGCTCCGCAATCGCCCTCACATCCCTCGCCACGAGCTCCGCCGCCACCTTAGCGATTGTTGGCGAGGCGGCCAACGCCGCGAAAGATATGCGGACGTTGCAGATAGTAGAGCGGTTGACCGGGGACGAGCAGGAAACTGTTCACACGCAGTATGGGTTCCGTTCGCTTAACGAGCTGAATCAAAAGATGGAAAAGCGGCGCATAGCGTTCCAGCAGCAAAGAGAGAACGTAGTGCGCGCTCAATCCGCGTCGCGGTCATCCTTTGCGTTCCTTGTAGCTGCCCTTGTCGCCCTATCGCTCCTGTCTACGAGGGCCGCAGGCCTCTTGTTCAAGAATGCAAACACGCGACGTTCTTTAGCCGCATAAACCGGCGAAAACGCACGAGCGAATGCATTCGAAATTTTTAGTCAATCGACTCGATCCAGCAATCGCTAAAACAAAAATCACAGATAAAAAAACTACTCCTAATCGCGTTTTCCTTTTGCTACGTGACGCTCGCCTGCGCGCAGTCTATAGCTGTGCAGGACACAACGGTTTCCGAGACAGCTAGGCCCAGAATCACGGCCGCCGACGGTCAGAGCATCGGTCTCGTGAATACGGTTGGCACCGTATCTACCGCTAAAGTGTCCGCGCGGGATGCATGCCCTTCGAACGGCTTTTTGACCGAAGGCACTGCCGGGACCGCTTTGCTTACTTGCGTCAATGGCCACTGGCGTGACTTCAAGAACCTTGAGCAGGCTGTGGTGCAGATGACTATCGACGGCTCGCGCGAGAACGCTCGGCCCCGGCACATTCAATACCAGTTTGACACCCATGTTGGCATCCCGACCCTTCATACAACCGAGGAAGCCGCGGTTCAGGTGCATCGGACGGAATCAGGGTTTGCCGTCCCGAGTAAGACCGCCGACAGCCTCTATGTGGATACCAACGTACTGACTTTTAACTCGGACAACACTGTCCACGTACTAATCGAGCTGTCTTCGGTTGATGCCGGTCACGAGTGGAGCAAACGTGTCGACATGACCGTGCCGGTGGGCGTGAGGACGATGATCGCGAAGGATGCATTTGGTGACGAGTACGCCATCCGCGTCACCAAACGGGCGTCTTAGGCGCCAATGAAATAGGCCCGGCATGCCGGGCCTTCAAACCAAGATGGGAACCCCCGTTACCGCCTTGATGGTATTTCTCTCGTGACTGACCCGTTGCCTCTGTGTATTGGATTTATCGTCGGGCGTTTGTTGTCGGTCAGCAAGTGCATGGTAGTTGACGCGAAATCGGCGCTGTGTGGGGAGCCCCACATTCGACTTACTTTTCGTTACATGTGTTGCTAAATGTGTACGCCGCAGACGCGCGTTAATAAAGGCGTACGCGGCATGCTAAGCACACAAGGCGAAACCGATACAGGACACGGAAAAAAGCCCAGGCATTTGCGCTGGGCAATCCACCGGCGACTAAGCCGATGGGGGAGGTCCTGGAAAAGCAAAATGGCTGCAGTCGGTATCGAAAGCAGCCATTTTTTTCGGTCGAAGCCGGACTGCGCAGTCGCCTTAATGGGCGCGGTAGACCGGATCCATGGCAGTGGCACCGGTGTGAGCAGGGGCGTGATAGCTGCCCGAGGCAGAACCGTCAGCAACGCCACCATAGCTCGATTGGTCGTTTTGGGCGGCCACCTTGGCTTCCGCTGCCTGTACTTGAACCGGATAGCTCGTGCGGTCGCCCGTGCCCGGGTTATATCCGTACATGGACTCCCGCCTATGAGCAAGATCGGTTTGCATTTTGAGGGTCACGACTGCGTCCGTACATTCGGCTTCTGATGTGCTTACTGCCGCACGAGCCATCATGGAAATCTGCGCGCTTGCTCCTCATCGGCCTTGTGGCTTCGTACTGCAGCCGTCGGATATATCAGGATCTGCAAGCGCCGGTCCGACCGGTTCGCCATGCTTGCCGCTTCTTGCGCAATCGCGAAAGAAATGAAGCAGTACTCGATATCTGAAGCCTGTTATGCAGCCCTGAAACAGCCGTTGCCCGTCAATATGGCCCAAGCGATGCGCGCCGTCTTGTTCGCCAGGGCGATCGCGGCGATGCTCACGTGACGGCGTTGCATAACGGATTTGATCCACTGGCTGTGACGGTCATTGCGCCGACTCACGAAGTGCATTACCGCGCGGGCACCCTGTACAAGCAAAGTTCTCAGATAAGTGTCGCCGCGCTTTGTGATACCGCCTAATCTCGTTTTGCCTCCACTCGATCTTTGCATCGGCGTTAGCCCCAGCCAGGCTGCGAACTGTCTCCCGTTCCTGAACTGCGATGGATCGCCCACACTGCTCACGAGCGCAGTCGCAATAACCGGCCCAATTCCCGGAACTGTAGCGAGCCGCTGGCAGGCTTCATTGCTTTTGAATATCTCCGCTATCTCGGTGGCAAGTTCGTCGAGCCATTGCTGCAATGCCTTCAGTTGCTCAAGGTACATTGATCCAAGCCGTCTTAGCAAAGTGGTGATGCCGGAATCGGGGTCGTTGACCAGCGCCACCACCCCCTTTCTTAACTGCGGAAGACCAATCGGGAAGATCACACCCTCTTCGGCAAACATGCTTCGGATCTGATTGGACTTGGCAGTACGCTCCAGGATGAGTCGTTGGCGCATGCGATGCACCGATTGCAGCGACTGCTGTTCCGCACTTTTTATCGCGACAAAGTGGATGCCCGGACGAGTTACTGCTGCACAGATCGCAGCCGCGTCATTCGCATCGTTTTTTCCGCCGATGAGGAATGGCTTTACGTACTGCGTTGGTAGCAACCGGACCGTATGACCTAAGGCAGTCAATTCACGAGCCCAAAAATGCGATCCGTGGCAGGCTTCGATGCCAACCAGACCAGATTCGAGTTTTGCGAAAAACTTCAGCACGTCACTTCGGCGAAGCTTTCGCTGAATGACCACTTTCCCGTGGCGATCAACACCGTGGATCTGAAACACGTTTTTTGCGATATCTAGACCGATGGTAAGCGTAGGCATTGACGTTCTCCCAGGAGTTGGTGCGGTCAGTGTCGCCCCGGAGGGGGCGGGAGTCCATACCATCAGCCTTTTCCAACTGCACCAGCTCCGACTTCACTTGAGCGCGGGTAACAGGTGCCTGGCTAGATTGAGCGAACGACGACACAGCCGGAAATGCCAGTGCTGCAGCCACGATGAGCGTTGAGAGTTTCATGATGCTTACCTCCGAATCTTGTTTTTGCGCAAACACCCGTTTGCGTTTCCGTGATTCGAGTGTAGGTAAACGTCTGCTTAAGATTAACCGCGAAGATGACAAAGGATTATTGGCATTTACGTGTTAACCCTAACAGCCAAATGAGTCTGCTGTCGTGAGCCGAGCAGAACAGAACGAGCATGGTGCTGGAAGCAACGCGGATAAAAAAAACGCCGGGAAGACCCGGCGTTTTTCACGAGCAGATGCGCTTACGGAGTGCGCTTCTGGGCATCCTTCACGTCTTCCTTCAGATCGCCATATTGTTTCTGTGCCTCGCCGGCACCCTGCTGTAGCTGGCCTTTCGCCTTTTGGCTGGGATCGTCCGTGGCGTTGCCCACAGCCTCATTGACCTTGCCCTTCACCTTCTCTGCAGTGCCCTTCACTTGGTCCTTATTCATAGCAAACCTCCGTTTCGGTTATGCGCCTGAATTTGGCAGCGAAGACTAAGATGCAAAAAGCGATCCCGACGAACCGGATACACGAGACAAAAAAAACCCGCTCAGGTGGCGGGCTTAATCCATATCAGTGGAGACATGGAGGAGACAAAATAAGTATAAACCCTAGTCCGCTAAGTGCAAGCTTTTTTCCAGAAGTGCGGCCAGGAATGCATCAGGCAATACAAACGGGCTGCGGTGCGCAATCGTGTCAGGCATTGCATGGCGATTAATAAACCGACCATCAGATAGCATGCAAAAGCACAAATCCCCGAACGCCGCTTCCTGCGCTGCGGCTTCCCAAGTATCGCTTCGGTAGTCGGTTTCGGCTTTTGTAGTCATCGTAATTGCGACCAGGTGTGAGAGGGCGCGATCCACGGCATAGGTTTCAGTCGGATCGTCGCCCACGCGGGCTTACTGGTCCGTTCGACAAGGCACGGTTCAGAACGCTGCGGTGCGGTGGAGCTCAGTCACATTCGAATCGCCTTTTTCTGAAGCAGCGACGATTGGGGCGGCCGGCGTAGGTGCCGAGGCTTCTTCGTCCAGCGTTGCGTCGCTTGCGGGAGCCACGTCGATCGTCAACATTCGAGCAACGCGCTTAAGCGTGCCGTTGAGCGATGCGTTCGGCCCTAAGCGTATCGTGCCGCTATACAAAATGTCGCCGGATACATGTCCGTTGACTTCGAGCGAATCGCGGGCGTGGACATTGCCGTCGACACGCCCGTCGATGCGTACGTGCTCGCCTTGCGTGCTGCCCTTGACCAGGCCGCCTTCGCCGATATGCAGCAAGCCGCGCGTCGAGATCATGCTGCCCGCGCATAAGCCAAAGCAACTGACGCCATGATCGACGATCATGTCGCCGTTGATCGCACAGCCGGAGGCGATGAGGGTGATGTTAATTTCGTTTTTCATGTCCAAGCTTCCTAGAACATCTGTACTTCGTTCGATCCTGTCCGGGCCGCTGGAGCGGATGGCGTGACAGCGCGCGTTGACGTAGTCGGTTCAGCGACGCTTTCCTGTTCGACGCGCGGCTTCGAGATCCGACGACGGGACTGATGCGTCTGTTTCGTTGCGGTTGCGGCCGATGCGGTGCTGACAACCGGAGTCGCCTCGCTCGCCGTAACCGGCGCGACGCTGACCGATTGCTGAGGCACTTGTTGCACGACGACAGGTTCCACTGGCTTGATAGCGGCAGCGGGCGCTGGTGAAACCGCGAGCGCGTTTATCGTTGCACTGGGGATGGAGTTCGGGGCAACAGTAGGTGCGATGCTGCTGCGCGGCGTGCTTCGGTGGATGGGGGAGAGCGCGGCGCGTTCGGACTCGGCTGTGAATTGTGCGGGTGCCGAGGGCGCTGCCTGAGTCGGCGTGCTGCTCGCCTTGAGCGATTTTCGGAATTGTTCAGCTGTCAGCCCTAACATCGAGGCGCCTGCGAGGTCACTCGAAGTGAGTCCGGGTGCATTCATCACGGGTTGCGCCGGTGCCGCATCGATCTCCCTGACTTGGTTTGCATCGGCCCTGGACTTGTTGGTCGACTGTGCCGTCTGTGTATTCGCAGGCGCGGTCGCTGTGACCGGCATTGACCTTTGCGCGGTGCTTAGTCCTTTGTAAATCGAGGCAGCACCCATGCCGGCCATTGCCACAACGACCGCTGCGGCCGCTGCGAGAACGCTCAAACGCACAATGGGTCCAGTTTGGGCCCACCGCCGGCGCATGGTCGGGGCGACTTCATTGCCGCCAGCATTGGCCGGTGCTGGAAGCGCTGCGATTTGTCGCGGCAAATCAATGGTCGTCATGTCGGGTGCGAATTGCGCGTGAAGCCGTTGGATATCGCGTAAATCCATAGAGGACCTCGTTTTCGTTGTCTAGGTTTGAGCGTACCGCCCGCGTGGCGCTGTCAATCCAGCGCCGGCGTCTCAGTCGGCAAGCCTAACTAGCTTTATCCGGATCGGGCAGCAGGACGCCTTCGGGCGCGTATCGATCGTTATCCGGTATACAGATGAAGGGAAACTGGTGAAGCCGCGCCTCGGCAGCCGCCAACGCTGATTGGCGTTGATGTGCTGACACGACGCCAAGGAACAGGCCCTCGAGGGTTCTGAGAAAGATCACGTCGTATATAGAGAGCAAGCGCACAAGCCGTCCAGATAGAGCGTTTTTCATTTCGACGGTAACGCTTTTGGGCTTCATGCCGAGGTTGCGCCGAGGCAATTTGTTGGTCTGCGCCAACGCCCGTTTAAACCACTCGTCGGCGACTCGAAATTCTTCCTCGATCGCAATCCGCTTACCGCCCCTCGCCACGGACATCTTGGCGGAACAGAAGTAATAGTGGGCGCGGAGGAACTCCCGCGCGAACTTTGAATAGTACTGAAGCTCGGTCTGAGCATGGGTGTCGGGAATGATGCGCGCAATCCGGTCGTCGCTCGTGAGCCTGGCGAGAGGCTTGAGGCCCGACTCGATTTCGGCATTCGGCGAAGCTGCGGGGATCGCGGGGACCTTATCCTCGGGCGTTTCCTGTGGAACAGCTGACATGGTTTTCTCGGTCTGTATGTGCTCTCTCAGACATAGATTCTCGATCAATGAAAACCGGTCGTACCGTCGAAAGACATATCAAATTCGTGACCTTTCGAGTCCACAGCGCATCCATTTCCCGGAATACTTCAATCCATACCCCGCGTCCTTGACGCATCGACCTCGACTCCTATCCCGGAGTCCATCTTTTTTCTCCAAAGCCGTGCTTCTGAGCATGCTCCGACCAGTTAGCTACTGGTGTGGATATCTTCTTGTGCTGAGTGCCTAGCTAAACACTCCCCAATTTCAGCCGTGATACTCGTACCGTCTGGCTCGCATTCATTTGGCGACCGGGTACATCGTTCGAACCCAGTTTTTCGGGTGTTCTCTCTCCAGAGCCTGTTCTGGGTAGAACGATCGAAGTTGGCTGATCCGTGATTCCTGCGGCGGAATGTATTTTCCGAAAAGGGCTGTTGCGCGGCGTGACCATGCTGCGCGAGGACGACTTTACGTCCTCTGATAGAGCCTTCACTGGCTCCCTGTGCGCCACGTCCCCAGAAGGGACGTGGCGTGTAGGTCTCATTTCCCAATTTCTCAAAGCTCGCTCCCTCACCGGAGCGGGCTTTTTTTTCGCCTATCGGTTTCCGATGGGCTTTCTCTGGAGGTGTTTATGTTGCTGCAAGACCGCCTCAATCAGCGCATTGCGAACGCGATCAAAGACAAGATCGAATTCGAACGTGCTGAATGGGACACAACCTCGAATGCGTGGCGCACACGCTGTGAAGTGGCTCGAGTCGCAAGCTTCAGCGATGCCGAGCGTTCCGTATTTATCCATCAAGTGACCGAACGCAGAGGAGTTGCGGCCGCCGTCGAGATCCAATCTCAGGCGACCAAACTGCGCACCGCGGCCATCTTCTTTCTCGCGAGTTCAAAATCATGAATGCAGTCGTATCGATGCTGGACCTCACGCCGCGCAGTCTGGTCGAGGAGCGGGCGCTCCGGCCTCCAACCATGGGCAAGATTCGCCCAGGTATCAAAGTTCTTACGCGCGCAATGCAGGCGAATCAACAAGCCGTTGATCTGTACAACACGATGGCGGCCGCCGGCGACTCATACGAGACGATCGGCAAAACCCTCGAGAGCAAACTGAAGCTCAGAAACGCGTTGGTGCCGAAGAACGTTCCGTACTTCGTGTGCAGGCGTTCAGACTTCTCCAACCCGGCGACGGCAGACGAGATCCTCCGGATGTATGGCGAGGATCGGGGCGATGGCATGAAGCTCTATCGATTTCCGGTGATGTTTGCCTTCGACGATTGGCTTCGAAACGTCCCCAACGAAATGGCGGTGTACACGACGACGAGCCGCCAGTTCTTCTCGCAGTATGGCCCGGACGGCGTGCGCTACTGCAAGACCTACGCGCCAGTCGAACGCGATGAGCGAGCCACACGCGTCAGAAGGTCTTTCGGCGGCAGACTCATTGTTCACCGCCAGGATGACGACATACCCGATGGCAAGTGCGATCCGCATGCATGCCCGCAGTATCAGGCGCGCAAATGCAATCTATCTGCGTCGTTTCTGTTCGTGATCCCGGAAATCAAGGGTCTCGGGCTGATCGAGCTGCCCACCAACTCCATCTACGTTCTTCAGAAAGCGTACGGCGCCATGCAGACGGTAGCGCTTGCGCGCGGCCGGTTGACGGGCACGCGGTTCTGGCTTTCAAAGCGTGAATTCGACATCACGCGAATCGACGAGAACGGCCAGGCGGTCCGTCAGAAGCAGATGCTGACGGTGCTCGACGCGGATATCGACTTGGGCGCGTTGTTGGATGGCGCAGACGGCGCCGTACCGGCGTTGGAAGCCGCGAATCAGGCTGTCGCGCTGATCGAGGCCTCGGGCGAGACGCATGTGATCGATCAGCGTGCGGACACGACATCTGAATCGACCGGACAGGCAACCGCCGATTCCGTTGACTACGAGCCACATCCGAATGAAACGCTCGAAGACAAGCGCGATCGCATGACGGATCTATTGCATCGCTTGGGCCTTCATCTGGAGGAACGGCAGCAAGACGTCAGAATCCTTGGCCAGTACCGGTACGGCAGGGGTTGGACGAACAAGCTCGATCAAGTTGACGCGATGAACCGGTTCTTGGCCAGCGCACTTGCTGACAGGACCGAACTCGAAGCCGAAATTGCGAGCGCCGTGCAATCGACCACCTTCGTGTAAGGACCGCAATGGCACGACTCTACGACGCTACCTGGGATGAAACGTAAGTCCTTGCACGCACAGCCACCGTGTCGGAGGATTATTTTCATAGCGACAACGGGTATGACGCAATCCATATTCAACGCATTGGCGCTCTGCGGGTCGGAGAGCAGGTTGAACTCGATGGCGGTCATCACCTGGTGAAGCGAATCCAGTAGTTCCCGCTAACCTCAAGTGCCGGCCCTTCGGGGCTGGTTCACCTTCTTCAAATTTCGAGAGCCGAGAGCCCTTCAGCAAACACGCGTTGCTAAAGAGTTTTCGACCGCGCTTCCCTGCGCATCGAATCCGTCCGCTTCGGCGGCCCATTTTCTTTTTTTTGAAGGACTCTTCGATGCGTGAGATTGGCAACTTCACGTTGTTCTTCGGCGCTGACGATGCACTGAGCAACTGGCATCCCTGTCAGTTCGTTTATCGCGGGTTTGAATTTCAGAGCGTCGAGCAGTTCATGATGTTCTCGAAAGCCAAGTTATTTGAGGATGACACATCGGCCAACGCCATACTGGCCGCCCGCCAACCAAAAGAGCAAAAAGCG
Source organism: Caballeronia sp. M23-90 (assembly GCF_053574605.1). NCBI lineage: Bacteria > Pseudomonadati > Pseudomonadota > Betaproteobacteria > Burkholderiales > Burkholderiaceae > Caballeronia > Caballeronia sp. M23-90. The sequence goes on from NZ_JBSIPA010000004.1 coordinate 44,631, forward strand.
TTGGGCCGACAGGTCAAAGGCTTTGATAACCAAACGTGGCTAAGCAAGCGCGAATCAATTGTCTACGTAGGTTGTCGCGAAAAATTCTCGCAGAACCCACGGTTACAAACACTGCTATTGGCGACCGCATCGACGGAACTTGTCGAAGCGAGCCCCTACGATCTGATCTGGGGCGTCGGACTCGGCGAGCGCGACCCGTTAATTCTTGACAGGTCCAACTGGCGTGGAACGAACCTTCTTGGCATTGCGCTCATGAAGGTGCGCGACACGCTTCAAAGCACGTAACTTCGAATTTTTCTCGCCATTCGGCGACAACAATGAAGCTGCCCACGGGACACCGAGGCAGCTTTTTTCATTTAAGGAGGCGACATGAAAATCGCTCATTTTTCTGACTTGCATTACGCACCGGGCAACCTGGAGGAAGCGGACCGCTGCTTCGGGTTCGCTGTATCCACAGCGATCGAGCGACAGTCAGGTTTTGCCGTGATTTCAGGCGACGCGACGGACCATCGGCTTGATGCGCATGCGCCATCGCTTAACCGGCTTGCGCAGCAGATCCACCGGCTCGCTTTTTCAATGCCGGTTTTGATGCTGCAAGGGACGTTCTCTCACGAGCCACCTGGGACGCTGAAGAACTTTGCGTTGATGGGCGACCGGTATCCCGTGTTCATCGCTGATCGCGTGCAGCAAGTAAGCTGGTTCGAGGGGCAATTCTTCGCGTCGGCCGGGCCGGTATTTAACGCCGACGAGCTGAGTGACGTTCTTGAAATCGGCGCGGATGTTGTGTTCACGTGTTTGCCCACGATCAACAAAGGGCAACTCGCGGCCGCGGTGGGCGCGAAGGATGCGGCGACTGCGCTTGGCGACGTGCTGAGTGACTATCTCGCGGCAGCCGGCAAGGTCAACCGTGAGCTGCGCGCGGCTGGTATCCGAACGGTCGGTGTGTCGCATGGCACGGTCAACGGCTGCACGACTGAGCATGGCGTCACGATGGCTGGTTTCGATCACGAGTTCTCCCTCGGTGCGTTGTTTGACGCCGAATGCGATGCTTTCATGCTGGGACATATTCATAAACACCAGCAATGGGAGCGTGCAGGGCGGGTGGTGGCGTATCCGGGATCAATCGGGCGCTTCCATTATGGCGAAGAGGGCGACAAGGGCTATCTGCTGTGGGAGGTCTCTGCCGGCAACGCGAGAGCGGAGCTGGTCGCAACCCCCGCGCGGGAGACGGTCTGTATTGATTTCGATGGGCCGCCTGACATGGCCCGGCTTGCCGAGATCGCGGCGAGTTCAACGGACAAGTTTGTTCGTGTTCGTTGGCAGGTCGATGAGGAGCATCGCCAATCGGTTGATCGTGAGGCGATCGCGGCGCTTTTTTCCAGGGCATCGGAGCTAAAGGTCGAAGCGCGCATTCTTCCGGTTACACGCAGCCGCGCTCAGGGGATCAGCCTTGAGGCAACAGTCGAGCGAAAGCTCGAGCGGTGGTGCCAGTTGACGGAGGTCGGTGCGGCGCCGTTGCTCGAGCGGTTTCAGTTGCTCGAGGCGAACGACGCGGAATCGATAGCGGCAAGCATTCTAGCCCGTATCGACTCCCTTGAATCTTCTCAGCCTAGTCAGGTGTTTTCTGCTCCTGCAAGCGATGAACGCGAGACGCTTGTCGAAACGATTGAATCTCCGGACGCAACCGTCCAGATCGTTTCGTCACCGGCCTCGTGGCTCGAGGATGATCTTTTTGCAGCGTGAGCTGCCAATCCAGTGAGAGAGGCCATTACGGCTCTCTCGCTCGTGAACACGAGCCGTGTTCCGATAGCCCGCGAGGTTATCGAAACAAGGTTTCACCGCGTCCTGGACGCATCGATGTAAGCAACACCCTTTCTCAGCAGTTTCATTTTTCTTCACCCTGGCGGGGAGCGATCCCTAACGGGCGCACTCCGTCTTTCTTCCTTAACGGAGTGCAATCATGTTTGGCCTTTATCCTGCCGGATCCGATTGGATTCGTACCTTTGCGTCCGAGCACCGTCCCGCGCGCGAAATTCAAAAGTCGCTCGTCGACCACGCCGGCTTCACTGCGGCGATTTTTCATCAGCCGTTCGGCGAACACCGCGGCGCTGTCATTGCGCAGTCCGGAAAAGTCCTTGTGATGTCTGCAACTGCCCCTGGCATTTGCAACATCGCTGTGACGCCAACGGTAGAGCTGCAGCACCTTCTCTGGTCGTACCGTGAAGGCTACGCAACGCAGTGGTCCGCAATGGAGATTCGCACCCTGACCGGTCACTCGGGCTGGGATGAGCTTCTCATTAGCGCCCGACGCGAGTTTGCGAAGGTCTGCGAACTCGTTGGCGCCGCAATCGATGGCACGTTAAGCGCGCCTCGCTTGCCAGAACCTGTTGCCGTATCCGCCGTTGGGACCGTACATGACGCGTTTCCGGACGATGACAACGACGGGTTCTATGCGCAATGGGTTGAAATGTCGCAACAAGCATCGGAGTTGCCGCCATGCGCCCACTGAAACTTACGCTGGAAGGGTTTTACGGTGTGCGAGATGGTATGCATCGCGACAGTCTCACGCTTGATCTGGAAAGGTTGCCGGAAGGCCTGATTGCGTTGACCGGACCCAACGGGGCCGGGAAAACGACGATTATGGACAACCTGCATCCGTATCCGATCATGCCGTCGCATGCGTCGAAGATGTCGGTCGATGCATTCTCGTATTGGGACCATATCTGTGCACCCACCGCGCTCAAGGAACTCGAATGGGAACACGATGGCATCCGCTATCGGTCTTCGTTTTCATTTCGGAAGCCCGGAAAGACTGGCAAGGCCGAGTACTACCTGGCTTATCGGTCGATGGATGGCACGTGGCACCCGGTGTCCTTACCGGATGGCACCGTCTCGGACGGCAAGGCGGATACCTATAACCGCTGCGTCGAAGCAATCAATGGCTCACTCGAAACGTTCTTCACAAGTGTATTTTCGGCTCAAAACCGTCGACCACTTGCGACCTACGGATCGGGGGAAATCAAGACGTTGCTGGCCGAACTGCTCGGGATCGAGAATCTGAAGGCGTTGTCAGCGAAAGCTGCCGAGGTTGCGAAGATTTTGGGCCGTGCGCTCGACGCCACCAACGCTGAGATTTCGGCTTTGGTGCTTAAACGTGAACGTGTGTCGGATGCTCAGCGTTTGGCGGACCGGGACTTTGAAGCACTTCGATCTACCCGCGCGGACCGTGATAAAGCGGTGGCCGTCACAACAAGCCTGACTCAGCAGCGCGCGACGCTCGCCGTCAAGCAAAGTGAGTCGGCCGCAATTGAGGCTCGGCTTCGCCAACTCGGCGTGCGACGGGACGAGTTGAACGGTGCTTTAAAAACTCTGACTGACGACGACACGGCCGCAAAGACGCGTACGCAGCAACGCACGTCGGCGCTAAACCGGTCGGTCGCGACCCATCAAGCGACGTTGACCCAACGAGAAGCGATTCTTGGAGCTGCAGCGCAGCGTGATGAGGCGCAACTTTTTATCGGCCGGGAGGCCGCTCGAGTCGAGCCTTTGCAAATCGATATTGCAGCGCTGCAGGCGAAGCAGGTTCAGCACGCAGAGTTGCAGGGCAAGTTGCAGGGTCTTGAGAAGGAAGGGCCGACCAAAGCGGCTCATTTTGAAAACCTCAGGCAGCAAGCTTCGGTGGTCGACTCGGTTCCCTGTGCTGGCCACGAGATGCACACAAGATGTCCGCTGTTGTCGCAGGCACGTGAGGCGAAGGTACAGGCAGAGGTTCAGCGGATCTCAGTGGCCCAACTACGAACGACTTATTCGGAAACGAGGAAGTTGGCCGTGGAACTGTCGCCGGCGCTCGAGCAGCTTGCTGCAAAGCGTGCTGAGCTGAAAGCGCTGAACGATGCGGTTAGCGTGGCGCGTCAGAAGCTCGAAAGAGCGACTGAGCTTGCTGCTAAGAAACCGTTGCTGGAGGCTGCAACCAATGGCCTCGAGGCGGCGCAAACGGAACTCAAGGCTTTGGCCGAAGAGGAACGGGCACGCCTGCTTCGTGTCGAGGCTGATAAGTCTCGCTTGATGGCGCAGCTGACGGAGATCACTGAGGAGGTTACCCGCCTTGGTGCAGTCGATGTGACTGCTGCAATCGCTGATATCGACCGTCAACTATCGGTTAATCGCGAAGGTGTTGTGGCGTTGGAAGCCCGAATCGAAGCTCTCATCCGATCGCAAACGACGTTGCAGGCTGAATGCGAAAGGCTGAAGACGGAGTTGATCCCGTTCGTCGCAACAGAAGTCCGAGCTAGTCGGCTTTCCAGTGAGATTGCACATTGGAAGCTGCTGGCAAAAGGTCTTGGCAACGATGGTGTTATTGCTCTGACGATCGACGACGCAGGGCCGGCGCTGACGCATACCGTGAACGAGCTGCTGTTGGCTTGTTACGGCAGGCGCTTCACGGTCGAGATTCGTACACAACGAGCGTTGGCCAGCGGTGAAATGCGCGAGGGGTTTCAAATCCTTGTGCACGACGCCGACAACGACAGCACCAAGTTGGTCGAGGTGATGTCGGGTGGCCAGAAGGTATGGATTAACGAGTGTTTGACGCGTGGCATTGCGTTATACCTCGCCCAAAACACCGGGCAGCCGTACCAAACCCTCTTTAGCGATGAATCGGACGGCCCGCTTGATCCGCAACGAAAAGTGCAGTTCATGCGCATGAAGCGTGAAGTGTTGCAACAGGGCGGGTACCAGCGGGAGTTCTTCATCTCGCAAACACCCGATCTTGTCGCGGAGGCTGACGCGATCATCGACGTCCAGGCGCTTGCAGCCTGATCCATTTTTAACCCTCGCGGGGAGCTTCCCCGCGAGGGGTGTTCCTCGTCTTCCTTTAGGAGCACCCGCATGCAATCCCTCGAAGGCGGCCGCAAGCCGGAGCCGTCACTTTCAACTGAAAAGGCTTCCGCCACCGAAACACCTTGTGTACGTGAGTACCGTTTGAACGGCTCTCTCCTGCGGGACGTGATGGTGCAAGGCCAATGGCTCACGGTCGGCGTGTTGCCGTTGCATAACTAACCGTCGGCGCATCGACGGCATAACCCTCTGGCGCTCACTGAAGCGCCATTTTTTATTGGTGAAATCATGGCAAATCTCTTGATGCTGCTCTTGGCTGTATCCAGTGGTCCCTCGCATTCGGGTCCGCCGAAAGCGCCGCATCCACCTGTTGTTTCGCCGCACTCGGACGTACGCGCGGCGGCACCGCTTCGACATACGCTGGAGCGTGCACATTCATTGAACATCCCGCGATTACGTCGCTGCTGAAAGCTGCCGAGGCCCCGTGATCCGTTTGGACGCGGGGCTTCGGCAGTAAACCTTCCACGTAAAGGAGTCTATATGAAGAGTTTTCGTTCGTTCTGCGTTGCTATCGCGCTTGCAGCCTGTGCGGTCTTTCCGGCTTCTGCGTTCGCGGGCGATGCGGACGTGCAGGTCGCGTTTTCTCCCGATGGCGGTGGCGAGGCACTTGTCCTTTCAACGATTCAAAGTGCGCGGCAATCAATTCGGTTACTTGCCTATTCGTTTACGGCAGCGCCCGTGGTTCGAGCACTTATCGCGGCTAAACGGCGAGGGGTCGATGTGGCCGTCACGGTCGACTATCGAAACAACATTCAGGAGGATCGCAGTGGGAAGGCGCGTGCTGCGCTTGGAGCGCTGGTCAACGCCGGCATTCCCGTCACGGTGGTGAGCGCATACCCCTTGCAGCACAGCAAATTTCTAGCTGTGGACAGCGCGGTAATTCAGACAGGCTCGTATAACTACAGTCAGCAGGCAGCTTTGTACAACTCGGAAAACGTGATTGTGCTTCGCGGTCGGCCAGACATTGTGCGTGCGTATCTCTCGAACTGGAACGACGTAACAGCAAGAGGTCAGCGGTATAGCGTTCAATAAATCAGCCGTACACCTATTTTACCCAGCGGGTTCGCAGCCCGCTCGGGCTGCTCCGCATCATTTTTGGAGCAACAATGGCTTACTCGTGCAGTGATTTCACCGATGACGTGCTCAACACGCTGATCAGCTTAGGTCTCGTGGACCGAGATGCAATCGCAGACAACGACCCTCAGGCGCAGGCGGAAGTCGCGCTGAAGGCGATCGCCGAGCTGGCTCGTAGGTCTGCAGACGCAGATCGCATTCTTGACGGAGCGGGCAAGGATGTTCCGCGGGGACTGTCACTGCCGTGACCACCGAACACTCTATTTCGCAGTGGCTTGGGCCTTACGCACGTGGTGAAAAGGCGGGTTGGTCGCAAAATCACATGGCGTACGCTGAGTACTATGGAGTTGATGGCTCGGCCGACGATGGCGAGTGTGAAGAACGCATCGCGATGCATCGGCCGCCTATGGTGGGCTATGCGAGCCGTACGGGGACCAGACGGAACCTGGCTGCTTTGCG